>CALARM010000653.1 GCA_937888925.1 uncultured Synergistia bacterium
GCATAGGGCAGAGGTTTTTTCCCTTCTATTTTTAAAACTCCAATGTCGCTCCCTCTGTCATAACCTATTATTTTTACATTGTTATACTGGGTGCCGTCATCCATTGTAATATTTACTTTGTCTGCATCCATTATGACATGTGCATTTGTCAGTACATATCCGTCAGGACTTACAATTACGCCTGAACCAAGACTGGTCATTTTTTGCTCCTGGTTAAATGGTTGAGAAAATCTGAAGAAATTCTCAAAGGGAGTTCCTTTAAAAAAATCTTCATCCATCATAGGAGCATAATTATTACCCCTTTTTATAACCTTCTCAGTATTTATATTTACAACGGCAGGTGAGACCTTTTTTGAAACAGATTTAAAACTCTGCTCCAGACTCAGAAGACTTGCCGGAGGCTCTAAAGGCCTGCTTTCCTTTGCTGTTACCTGGCCGTATATAAGGCCTCCGTAAAATACTACTCCTGTAATAATTATCAGTGAAATAACAAGAAATATCTTTGAGTAAATGTTTCTTTTCATGAAAATTATCTCCTCCTTAATACAAATTCTTTATTTTAATTTTAACTCATAAACATTAAAGGAATATTAAGAAATTATTAAGAGTTTTTAATTTTTTCTTTCTATATTCCAGATAAGACTCTCTTGCCTGCCAGGTGGTGCTACCACGCTAAATACAATCCCCGGGCTTTGCCTGTCTGGCGCTCTTCCGGAAAAATCTAAACTGGAAGATCCATGTTTTTTAGAGCTTACATCATGCCACTTTACATTATATGCGATTTTAATACCCCTGTCCTGCCGTGATATTTTTCCTCCAGAGCACCAGGCAGGCAAAGCCTTATGGTTAATAGCTCGATGCTATATTACAGGAAGATAGTACTTGCAAAATAAGGAATAGAAATAAAATAATTGTCTCTTCCCTCGCGTCACCCGTCACGATTGATTTATCATACCTAACTGGCATAATATTAACCGCTGATAACCCATTAGATAATTAACTTGCAGTTCTCAGTTCTTCTCTGTATGAACCGAAAGTAATCTGATTGCCGTTTATGCAGACATTACATGCAGTATCATAGTATTTAATCTTATAGTCAATCATAGTGAGATTTTTCTTTAATTCATCGATCTGTTTTAGAACCTCTTTACGGTGGTCAATAAACATCTGCCTCCTGATTTCTAATGTTTCTTCACCTTCCATACACCAGGCAATATATTGTTTGATCTGTTTTATCTGCATTCCTGTATTTTTCAAACAGCAAATCAGATTAAGCCACTCCATGTCGCTATCTGTGAATATCCTGTTCCCTGATTTATTCCGTTCGATAAATGGCAGTAACCCTTCTTTATCATAATATCTTATTGTGTATTCCGTAAGATTAAATTTTTCTGCTACTTCTCTGATTGTGTAATTCAACGGTAATCCTCCTTTGAAATTATATGAAAAAATTTTTTTTAAAACCTCTTGACTTAGAGTTAACTCGAAGTGTTACTATCACTATAGATCATTCAATATATTTTTTCAAGTAAGTTTAAAAAAAATACTTTATGGAGGTAAAGAATATGCTTGATTTTGATTTTTACAATCCTACCCATGTAGTTTTCGGAAAAGATCGTCTTGCCGAACTGGATAAACTTGTCCCTGAAGATGCGGCTGTACTTGTTCTTTATGGCGGCGGAAGTGTTAAAAAATTCGGTACTCTTACCAGGGTGCTGGAAGGTCTGAAAAATCGTAAAGTTTTTGAATTCGGCGGAATTGAACCAAATCCGAAGTTCACAACCCTGATGAAAGCAGTCGAACTTGTTAAAAAAGAAAAGATTGATTTCTTACTTGCAGTGGGCGGAGGCTCCGTTATGGACGGAACTAAATTTATTGCTCTTGCCTCATACTATGGAGGTGAAAATGCAGAAGAACTGCTATATTTCGGTTTTGCCCCCGTTCCCGTTGAAAAAGCAATACCGCTGGCTACAGTTGTAACATTACCTGCAACCGGCTCCGAGATTAATACCTTTGGTGTTATCAGCCACAACCATGGTAAATATGCCTTTACAAGTCCCCTTGTATATCCGAAGTTCTCAATTTTAGACCCTACTCTGACCTATTCTCTTCCTGCCACTCAGGTGGCAAACGGCGTTGTAGATACCTTTATTCATACAATGGAAGTATATTGCACATTCTCTGTTGAAAACAGATTTCAGGAACGTGCCGCAGAGGGTATCCTGCAGACTTTAATCGAAATAGGAAGAAAAACGATTGACGAACCGCAGGATTATGACAGCAGGGCCAATCTTGTCTGGTGTGCGGCAATGGCTATGAGCGGTGCCATCAATGCAGGGGTTCCGCAGGACTGGAGCACCCATATGATAGGACATGAAATAACTGCTATGTTCGGAATCGATCACGGAAAAACCCTTGCTATTGTACTACCGTCTCTGTTGACTGTACTGAAGGAGCAAAAACGGGCAAGACTGCTCCAATATGCAGAACGGGTATGGAATATAAAAGAAGGCGATGAAAACAGCCGTATAAACCTGGCTATCAGTAAAACCAGAGATTTCTTTGAAAGCCTGGGGATTAAGACCCGTCTGTCCGATTATGGTATTACTGCAGATAAGATTGATGATATTATTAAAGCACTGGAAAAACATGGTATGACAGCCCTGTCGGAAACAGGAAAAGTTACACCTGACGTGAGCCGCAAGATTCTGGAAGGTGCTATGTAGCAGTGAGCAGTGAGCAGTGACCAGTGAGCAGTGAGCAGTGACCAGTGACCAGTAGAGGCCCCCCTGTGGTCGCCCTGTACCGGTGAAAATACGCATCACGCATCACGTAACTCACTACTCAACATTTTTACGTAAAAGAGGAGATTATTTATGTTATACAGAAAATTCGGAAAAACAAATGAAATGGTTTCCGTTCTTGGATTCGGATGTATGAGACTTCCTGTTATCCCCGGCGGAGCTATGTGTGATATTGATGAGGAAAAATCTATAAAGTTAATTCGCCACGCCATTGATGAAGGTGTAAATTATATAGATACTGCTTATCCATATCATGGAACAGGTTTTGAAAAAGGAGGAAACAGTGAGCTTTTAGTTGCAAAAGCATTGAAAGACGGATACAGGAAAAAAGTAAAA
>CALARM010000654.1 GCA_937888925.1 uncultured Synergistia bacterium
ATTTTCAGTTGCTTAACTCGGTATTGTAATAGTCTGCAGCAACTCCTGCGAGTGGTCCCCCTATGGCTGATATTACAGAAGCTTCCACCGTATTTATAGCTTTCAAATTCTTCAGTTCTCCTGCTTCTCCGGTTTTTTCAAGAGAAATTCCACCTATTTTCTTCTGAAGTTCTGCAAGCTGTTTCTTCAATTTTCCTATATTATCATCTGCCGAGATTAATACCTGATCTTTAGGTGTTTCAGCACCATCTTTCTTCTTTACTGTAAACTGAGGAGATAGTAAAACTTTTTTTTCGTCTCCTATTCGCATATATATAAGCCTCCCTGGAATTCTTTCATGTTATAATACCGGATTACCATGTATTAATGAACTGAGCATAAGCAGTAATAAAGGTTTTCTCCCGTTACGTGTTACGAGAGCTTATATTTATTATTATGCTTACATCACTAACTACCATGTATTAAACTATGAAATCTCTTTACTGTAAAGTAGTTTTTTGTAAACAAATTGTTAACATTTAAAGTTTCAAGTTCCTGAGCCTTAAACTGTTTGTAACAACACTTACACTGCTGAAAGCCATGGCACATGCTGCCACCATGGGGTGAAGGTCTCCTACAGGGCGCGGAAGGAAAGAATGAAAAAGCCCTGCAGCAAGAGGAATAAGTATTATATTATAAAAAAATGCCCAGAACAGATTTTGTTTTATAATACTCATTGTAGCTTTACTCAATACTATGGTCTGAGGAACAGAGCGCAAATCTCCTCTCATAAGTGTAATATCTGCTGTTTCCATTGCCACATCCGTTCCTGTTCCCATAGCTATTCCCACATCTGATTGAGCCAGAGCAGGAGCATCATTTATGCCGTCTCCCACCATTCCGACTGTACCTTCTTTCTGGAGTTTTTTTATTTCCTCTGCCTTATTTCCGGGAAGTACTCCGGCAATTATATTGTTTATATGCAGGTATTCTCCTGTAAAATTAGCTGAAGACCGGCTGTCACCTGTTATCATTACGGTTTTTATATTAAGGCTATGTATGGCGTCTATTGCTTCTTTAGAACCTTCTTTAACAGTATCAGATAACGCAATAACCCCTGCAGGTCTGCCATCAACGGATACGTATATAACTGTTCCCCCTTTTGTCTGTAATGAGCGAACATCTTCCGTAAGATCATCAAAATTAATATTCTCTTCTTTCATGAATGTTACAGTACCTGCTAAAATACTCTTACCTTCTATTATAGCTCTTATACCTTTCCCTGATATTGCTTCAAACTTATCCGGCCCGGAGAGATTGAGAGATCTTTTCTTACCTTCTTCTGTTATAGCCTGGCCCAGGGGATGTTCGCTCCCTTTTTCAGCAGAAGCTGCAAGGCGTAGCAGTTCTTTTTCGTCATTTATGTATTTTTGATTAATCACAATGTCTGTTACCACCGGTTTCCCTTCTGTAATAGTTCCTGTTTTATCCAGAACTATTGTTTTCAGTTTATGGGCTTTTTCCAGGGATTCACTGTTTCTGAAGAATATGCCATATTCTGCGCCTTTCCCTGTACCGACTATAATGGCTGCAGGGGTGGCAAGACCGAGGGCACAGGGACAGGCAATTACCAGAACTGCCACCATTCTAACCATAGCATATGAGAAATCTGCACCGGCAATAAACCACCAGGCAAATAAAGTAATCATGGCAGCGCCAATCACAAAAGGAACGAAAATACCTGACACTTTATCGGCAATTCTCTGTATCGGCGCTTTACTTCCCTGTGCCTGATGTACCATTTTTATAATCTGTGCCAGAAGCGTATCTTTTCCGACACCTGTGGCTTTAATTTTTAATACTCCCTGTTTGTTTATAGTAGCCCCTGTGATTTCATCACCGGCTTTTTTATCAGAAGGTATAGTTTCGCCTGTGATCATACTTTCATCTACAGAGGAAAAACCTTCCAGAACAACGCCGTCTACAGGGATTTTTTCTCCCGGCCTTACAATAAGGATATCATTTATTTTAACTTCTTCTACCGGTATATCTCTTTCCTGGCCGTTTTGCAGAATTTTTGCCGTTTTTGCCTGTAATCCTATGAGTCTTTTTATGGCATCACCTGTCCTGGCTCTGGCTCTGTTTTCCAGCATTTTCCCGAGCTGTATCATTGTAATAATGACAGCTCCTGTTTCAAAGTATATATGATGACCCGAAATAGTTTTTCCTGCTGTCAATAATATAGTAACGTAAAAACTGTAAAAGAATGCTGTGAGGGTTCCTGCCGAAACAAGGACATCCATGCCGGCAGAGCCGTTTTTTATAGATTTCCAGGCACCTTTATAAAAATCAAGACCTGTATAAAATTGAACAGGTAAAGCAAGAATCATCATAATCCATAGAACTGGCAAACTATAAGCCCATTCCCCGATAAATCCCATGTCTCCTCCCATAGACAATAAAAAAAGAGGTAATGAGAAAGAAAGACTTATGAGGAATTTTCTCATATCTGTTTGTTCCTGCCTGCCTGTATCTTCTGATTGAGTAATCTCGCCGGCACCAAACCCTGCTTTCTCTATTGACGATATAATGGTTTCTTTTGTAGTGCCTATATATTCTACTGTAGCCTTCCCTGAAGCAAAATTTACAGAAGCAGATATGACGCCCGGTATTTTATTGTTAAGGATTTTTTCAAGACCGGCAGAACAACCTGCACATTTCATACCTTTAATTGTCAATTCTATTTTACTGGCCGGTACGTTATATCCCAGGTCTTTAATTTTTTCTATAATATCTCTTTCACCTGTGGAAGAAGCATCAAAAGTAAAAGTTCCCTCTTCTTTTGCATAATTTATACTGACTTCCATTATGCCGGGAAGTTTTCTCAGGCTTTTTTCTATAGTATTTGCACATCCGGCACAGTGCATACCGGTGACAGGAAGTGTACTTTGTTTTTTCTTCATAATTATTACCCCGGTTACTGAGAAGGAGTGAAAAACAAGTAATGTCCTATTCTTTTCACTTTTTACTCTAATTAAATTTTACTAATTTCGTAATCCGTAATGCATGATCTGCGATATAAACCAGTCATGCGTCACGCTTTACGATTCTCATATAAATAAGTTATGAAATACAATATATACTTCTTACTCGACTTTGGCCAATTGAAAAAATATTAGGGTAGAAATTAAGGGCACTCTG
>CALARM010000655.1 GCA_937888925.1 uncultured Synergistia bacterium
AATCCAGCATATATCTCTTGAACCCGCGCGGGTCAAATACTTCAAAGGAGCCTTCCAGTTTTATGAGCTTTTCCATAACTTTTTTTCTGAGATAGTAACGTACAACAAGGGCAATAATGATGAATAATATTATTGCTCCTGATACCGGGTAGTATATAGGAACTACATCGGTTCTATCCAGTAAAATACCATTATCTTTTGCAAAATTATAATATATTTCAAATAAGTCATATTTTTTCTGTGCTTTTAAAAGATTGATAGCTTTTTGCCAGTTGTCCTGCGCCATCGTATCATTGCCTGTTTTTTTATAACAGTAGCCAATTCCAAAATACCATACAGGAACAGTATCTTTATCTTTTTTTATCTGTTTTCTATAAAAGGTGAAAGCCTCTTTAAGATTTTTGTCTGTATATTCGTACATGCAATCCGCATATTTCTGATGTGCTTCAAGGCAGTCTCTGTCCAGGGTAAAAATCTTCCTGTATTCTTCCAGGGCATCTTTATAATTTCTTGTGTCTATAAAAGCCTGGGCCTGATTAAAATGCTTCTGAATTTCCTGGTCTAACAGGGTTGTTTTTTCCTGTCCAAAACAGAAAATAGAGGAGCAAATCAATATTACAATACACAGTAAAAATATCTTTTTGCCAGTCATTTCTCTGTCCTTAATTTATATGAGAATTGTAATGCGTAACGCGTAACGCGTGACGGGAGGAACAGATTCTCATTCTTCTTTGTGACCGAACCGGTCATGGATGTTACTATAGGATTTTATCGGCAACCATATTTATTAATATACCGGTTAAACTTATTAAAGAGTTAAAGTTTTGAATTTGCTCTATCTCTATTTGAAACTTTACCTGAGAATTTAAAGCGGATAGAATAAATTCTTCTGCTTCAACCTGAGCATTAACCTTTGATTGCGCTTAAAATATTTTTAACTGCCTTTATTAATTCCACCGAGTCAAAAGGTTTTGAGAAGTAATGGGCAACTCCGAGAGACCTGCTTTTCACAATATCCTTATCCTGTGATTTCGCAGTGAGTATGACGATCGGTATCGTTCCTGTCCTGGGGTTCAATTTAAGCTGTTCACATACTTCCCACCCGTCCATTTCAGGCATCATAATATCCATTACTATTATATCTGGTAAAAAGTCGTGGGCTTTCACGAGAGCTTCTTTACCATTACCGGCACTTTCAACGATAAAACCTTCCAGTTCGAAGGTCTGTTTTAAGAGTTTCGATATAAATTTATCATCATCTACCAGTAAAGCTTTATATTTTTTGCTGTCTTCTTTAGGCAATTCTTCCATTATCTGGGCAATATAACTTTTGACCCACTGGTCTGTTTCTTCTTCAAGATGTACGAGAATTGGCTCTCTTGCATCTGATTTCCACAGTTCGGCAAGCACCTTTGCTGCCTGACTGCGGACATTTTTACTTTCATCTTTAAGAGCTTCTATTATGGATTCTCCTGCGTGAGTATCATTTAATAATCCCAGAGAATTCAGGGCATTAAACCTTGTGTTCCAGTCAGGATCCTTCAGGGCTTTAATTAAATGAGGAGATGCTTTTTTATCTCCTATTTTTCCGAGGGCTTCTGCTGCATTTTTTCTTACTTCCCAGTGAGGGTCCTGAAGACCTTTCAGCAGGCTCTCAAGGCATGTGGCATCGCCTATTTTCCCAAGGGCTTCTGCTGCTATGCTTCTTGTTTCATAGCTTTCATCATTGAGGAGTATTTTTAATATCGGTTCTATGGCGCTTTTTTCCCTCAATTTGCCAAGGGTTTCAGTGGCATTTCTCCTGATCTTCCAGTCTTCGCTGGAAAGAACTTCTATTAATACGGGGGTGACCTCCTGAATTTTAACAATGCCGGCTGCTTCGCATGCTCTTGCTGCTATAACAGGATTTTTATCTCTTATGGCATTTATCAGAGCTTCTGTTTTGCCGAGTAATGCAAGTGATTGAGCCACTTCTACCTTTATGGCCGGTTCTTCTGCTACCTTTTCTAAATGTTCGACGGCTCTCCTGTCATTGAGTTTCCCGAGAGAGATAACAACCTGACGCTGTACACCGGGACTCTGGTCTTTAATTGCTTCACAGAGAAATCTGGTAGCTTCCGTACTTCCCAGATCTCCTAAAGCTTTAGCAGAAAGTTCCCGTATTGACGCATTTTCATCTTTTAAGAGTGAATTTGCTAAAGGTTCAAGAGCTTTTGTATTTCCGAGTTTCCCCAGAAGCCATATTGCTTCTTT
>CALARM010000656.1 GCA_937888925.1 uncultured Synergistia bacterium
ATTTTAGCAAGGGTGATGAAAGATGAGGATTTTAAAAAAGCATTGATAGCAAATCCGGGAGAGGTTCTCTCTAAAGAGTATGGCATAAAACTGCCTGAAGGTGTAACCCTGAGAATAGTAGAAGATACACCTGATGTAAAACATGTAGTACTGCCCTGTATCGAAGCGCAGGGACTCGAAGAAGTGTCTGAAGAAGCAATCGATAAAATAGCGGCAGGAACTCTGGGGGAATCGCTCGCCATATCCATTCCGAGTCTGGGTCTTGGCTGTATTCTGATTGAGATATTTGGCAGGCATTGCTAGGTGCTTATAACTGTAAATATTCTGCTGGTTATAGTCGTGACTCGTAACGCGTTACGCGTCACGGGAGGAGACATGCTTACAGATTATCCGGTGTTGTATTTACAAAATAATGATAAAAAACAGTTTAAAGACTGTCTGAAAATCTCTTTTGTTTATTCAGGTTCTATTTTTCGGATAGTCTTACGATGAAAGTTATTGATATTTCAGGAGATGTATAATGAAAAAAATAATGTCTGCAGAAGAAGTGATTGATTTTATTGAAAAAACGGCTTTTTTACATGAAAGGATAGAAGGAGATTTTATCCCGGAATCTGTAACAGGGGAAATCTCAGATAAACACCTTTCTAAATGGAAGAAAGTTCTGGCAGAAGGAGATTGTGAACTTTTCCGTAAGAGGCTTTCTTTTGACAGTTTAACAGAAGATAAAGTAAAGGTTCTTCTCGGGAAAGTTCATCTCAGGGACAGAAATAATATTCCCGAATGGAGCAGTATTTTAGAAAAAATCCTTAACAGAGAATATCCTCTGGAGCTTGAAGAGATAAGAAAAGGGAAAAATATCCATAATAAATTCCTCCTGTCTGAAAGACCTGTCCCCTTTGAAGAGATCTATGTGCCTCTTATTCTACTTGCAAGAGAAGAGGTGATGAAAAGAACCGGCAATAGCTATAACCTGGCCGGTGAACCTGTTCATATCCTTTTCGAGCATAGCCTCCTTGCTTCAATACACTATATATGTGTAAAGGCAGTTTATCTGGAATTTACAATATTTAACAGTGACTCATCTTTTACCGGTATCCTTGACAGGTTTATCAATACGGAAAAACATAATAAATACGATTCCTTTATAGAAAAAATACTGAAAAATAATTATATCGATCTTTTCATGGAATATAGAGTCCTTGCAAGACTCGTATGTACTCTTATAACCCAGTGGATAGATAATAATTCTGAATTTCTACTGAGACTGAAAGAGGATTTATCTGAAATCTCCGAAGTTTTCAATGAAGGGAAAGATCCGGGAAAACTTATAAAGGTAGATCCTTCTGTCTCTGACAGGCATAATGGAGGAAGACAGGTAATAACACTTGAATTTGAGTCAGGATTAAAGATTGTTTATAAGCCAAAGGATCTCTCTTTAGAAAAAACTTATTTTCATCTTCTGTCCTGGTTTAATGAAAATAAAGTACCTTATAATTTTAAATCCTTAAAAATAATTAACCGTAAAGATTACGGATGGGTGGAATTTGCAGACCATCTGCCATGCAGGGATGAAGAAGAAGTTAAAATTTACTACAGACGGGCAGGAGCACTGCTGTGTCTTCTTTATATATTCAGCACATCAGACTGTCATATGGAGAATATTATTGCCTCGGGCGAATATCCTGTTCTTGTTGATTTAGAAACACTTATGCAGGGAGATGTGAGATTTTTTGAAGATGAAAAATACGGGCAGAAGGTAAGGTTTCTTGCAGGCAAAAAACTTTATGATTCAGTTTTAAGAACAGGTCTGCTTCCACGGTGGCAATTCACTACCGATAATAAAGCTTATGATGTAAGCGGTCTTGGAAGCACCGATGACCATGGCATGATTTACAATCAGGAAACCTGGAAAAATTTAAAAACAGACAGCATAAGATTTGAAACAGATCGTATCAGAGCAAACAGAATGGGACTGAATATGCCTTATATTAAAGATAAAAAAATAAGCCCCTATCAATATAAAGACGATATTCTTCAGGGATTTAATGAAATGTATAATTATATGTTAAAAAACAGGGAATATCTTCTTTCCCATGATACTTTATTGAAGGATTTCAGAGGTAAAACAGTTCGTATGATCTTTCGTGCCACAAATACTTACGGCATGATTCTCGGAAAGTCGATAAATCCCTCATCCCTCAGGAATCCTCTTTTATGGTCAATAGATATTGATCTTCTCGCAAGAGCTTTAAGTAAAATTGAAGTAAAGACTGATTTTCTGTGGCCTTTAGTAAAATATGAAATTAAAAGTTCTGAACAACTGGATACCCCATGTCTCGGCGGTTATTCGGATAGTAAATCACTGAAGCTCGAAAATAACATAGAAATAGAAGATTTTTATGACACATCGGGCTATGACCGTCTTATATTCTGTCTGAATAAACTTGGCGGTGAAGATTTGAAGAGACAGACTGCTTTAATAAAGAATTCCTTATATGCAACAAATATTACCGGCTCTGAATCTTTTAAAGAAAGGGAGATTCTGCCTGTCCCGGCAGAAAGTTTTTTAGAACATTCCCTGGATATTGCAAAAAATATCGAAGAAAGTGCAATTCATTTTGATGACAGCGGAATTACCTGGATTGGCAATGAATATATACCTTCCCTGGACAGAGCACAATTACAGCCTCTCGGTTATGGTCTTTACAGCGGTATATGCGGAGTGGCTCTCTTTTTATCTGCTCTTGAACATATCGAAGGTAAAGGTAGATTAAAAGAAACCGTTCTATCTTCATTAAAACCTCTTTTCCTTGACATAGAAGATTCTCCTGATACAATAGTAAAGGAAACAGGTATCGGAGGAGCTATGGGACTCGGTTCCATAGTTTACTCCCTTACATCTATAAGCAAGTTTCTGGAAATGCCTCCTGTTCTGGAATATGCAAAAAAGACTGCTCTTCTCATAACAGATGAAGTTATAGAACATGACAGGCATTTTGATATTACGGGAGGACTGGCTGGCGCCATTCTCGGATTACTGAAGCTTTATACTGTAACAGGTGATAAAGAAATTTTGCACAGAGCAGAAAAGTGCGGAGACTTTCTGATTGAAAACAGAAAGGAAAGTAAATCAGGATACAGATCATGGGCTACGGTAGAAAATAAATTACTTGCAGGTTTTTCTCACGGCGCGGCAGGTATAACTTATTCATTACTCAGGCTTTATTCTTTTCTGAATAAAAAAACTTATATAGATGCGGCAGCTGAGGCTATAGCTTATGAAAATACTCTTTTTCGCGAAAAATTCGGAAACTGGTTAGATCTGAGGATGTCTGAAGATAAGTCTGAAAGATTTATGATATCCTGGTGTCATGGTGCGCCCGGCATAGCCCTCGGAAGAATCGGGGGGGTCTGTGTGCTGGATAATGAAGATATAAGAAAAGATATAGACAGGGGAATAAATACAACAATAAATTGCCCGATTGTGGAAAAGGATCATCTATGCTGCGGTAATATGGGAAGAGCCGATATATTACTTACTGCAGGTTTAAAACTCAACAGACCGGATTT
>CALARM010000657.1 GCA_937888925.1 uncultured Synergistia bacterium
GGAGGAGACGGCCTTGTAGTCAATAAAAAGATACAGAAGGTAAATGATCTTAAAGGGAAGAAGGTTGCATTCCCCCAGGGACTTCCTTCTCAGTTTTTCCTTATTTATCTCCTGAGCCTTACAGGCCTTTCATCAAAGGATATAAACCCCCAGTATATGGAAGCAGACAAGGCAGCCCAGGCTTTTATGGCAGGAAAAGTCGATGCATGTGTTACATGGGAACCATATGTCTCCCAGGCAGGAAGCTCGCCGAACGGAAAAATACTCATGACAAGTGCCGATGCACAGGGACTTATTCTTGACATTATAATAGCAAGAGATGATGTAATTAAAAAACGTCCGAAAGATATACAGAAATTTGTAAACGGATGGTTCAGAGGTCTCGAATACTGGAAAAAGAATACAGATGAAGCAAATAAAATCATGGCAGACGGACTGGGCCTGAAACCTGAAGATGTGGAAGGTATGCTCAGCGGTCTGAAACTTGCAGATCTTGATGAAAACCAGAAATATTTCGGTACTTCCTCCAAACCGGGACAGTTTGTAGATATTTTTGATACTGCAGGTATGATATGGGAACAGGAAGGACTTGTAACCAAGCCTGCTTCAGGAAAAGACGTATTTAATTCGACTTTTGTTCAGGCTGTGCCAAAGGATATTGCTACAAAGATAGAGCCGGTAGCAGTCGAACCTACAGCAGTACCGACAGAAGTGGCAGTAGCAGATACTACTCCTGCAGAGGAACCTACGGAAGCCGCCGAGCCGACAAAGGCTCCTGAACCTACTAAAAAACCAACTGCAAAACCTGCAAAACCGACACCGAAACCGACTCCTTCCAAACCGAAAAATCAGGATATTGCAACTCTGGAAGTGCCGCCCATATATTTTGAAACAGGTTCTTCTTCAATAAATAAGAATTCTTACTTCACCATAGATACTATCGGTAAAAAATTACTCCATTTCCCGACTCTTTATATAAGAATTGAAGGTCATACCGATAGTGAGGGAGATGATCAGATGAATATGGAACTCTCCCAGTCCAGAGCCAATTCCGTAAAAGCCTATTTACTGAAGAAATATCCTCAGATAAAGAAGGACAGGCTTATTGCCAAAGGTTTTGGTGAGACAAAACCCATAGATACAAATGATACTGAAGACGGTCGCTCCAATAACAGGCGTACTGAATTTGTAATTCAGCGTTAGTTATTTAAAACTGCAGGGACAGACCTGTTCTGTTCCTGCAGCAGGTTACCTTTATGCATAAAATAAGAAAAGACAGCCATATATACGTGGCTTTACATGAAAAAATTGAATATGGTGATAAGAAAAATGGTTTTGAAAAATACGATTTCTCACATCTTGCCTTCCCTTCCGTAGATTTTAATAAAATAAATACAGAAACAGAATTTATGGGTAAGAAATTAAAAGTTCCCCTTATGATTACAGCCATTACAGGAGGGACAGATGCCGGTAAAAAGATAAATAAAAATCTTGCCAGAGCATGTCAGAAGATGGGAGTTGCCCTCGGACTCGGTTCTCAGAGGATTCTTTTCACTTATCCGGAGGTTATCGATACCTTTTATGTCCGGGACGAAGGGCCTGATATATTTTTACTCGGCAACATCGGCATACATCATACAAGAGAATTTGGAATTGAAGCATGTAAAAAAATTGTCAGAGAAATAAAAGCAGACGGACTTGCAGTTTATTTAAATCCTCTCCATGAAGTTTCTCAGGAAAAAGGTAATCCTGAATATGGCGGTTTACAGGAAATATTAAAAGATTTCTGCGAAGATTTCCCTTTCCCTGTAGTAATAAAGGAAACAGGAAATGGTATTTCTTTTGACACTGCACAGAAGCTTAAAGATATAAAAATTTCTGCTATAGATACGGCAGGTGCAGGAGGAACTTCCTGTATTATTATGGAATATTATCTTCAGAACAGCAATTTAAGAAAAAATATACTCAAACCTTTTTTTAACTGGGGGATAAGCACTGCCGAATCTTTATTAGAAGTGAGACAGGTGTTTCCCTCTCTTCCTGTTATAGCATCTGGAGGTATAAGAAATGGCGTGGAATGTGCCAGAGCTATTTCACTCGGTGCAGACCTTGCAGGTATGGCTCTTCCTTTCGTAAAACCTGCTACTGTATCTGCAGAAGAGGTGGAAGAAAAACTTGTAGAAATTATAGAACAATTTAAAATTACCATGTTCTGTGCCGGCGCAAAAAATATTCAGGAATTGAAAAAAATACCTTTAATAAAGCGGAGTTGATTGAATATGAAAAAAATCTTCTATATAGCCATTTTATTATTTATATTCTCTTTGTTTCCATCTGTCGCCCAGGAAGATGGCGGTAATACCGTAAATGTTCCCGGTTCCAAACAGGCCTTTGTTTTTGGAAAACAGAAATATAATAATAAAGAATATGAAACTGCAAAAGAATTGTTCAGTAAAGCCGTAACTATGGACCCGAATAATGTTGAAGCCTATTATTACAGAGCCCTTGCTGCCAATATGGCAGGCTCATTACAGGGAGATGTGAATTTTTATACAATCAGATCGAAAACTAATAAAGATGACTATAAAAGTATTTTTGGTCTGGCCTGCTGTCATCTTGCTCAGAGTGAAACCTTTGAAGGTAAGAAAAAAGACGCAAAAGATGAATTGAACAGAGTTCTTTCTCTTGATAAATCGGGCATATTCGGACAGAGGGCTAGGGAACTTGCCGAAGAGTATAAAATACAGCTTTCGGAACCTCCTTTTAATATAATGGAACATAAATGGATTTTTGGTGTTATAGGAGCTTTCATATTGTTAATAATTATAGTGATAGCTGTAATGTTTATGAAGTCTGCTCCGAAATTTTTCGGAACCGTAATTATTACCAATCCGCAGGGCCAGATTATGCTTAATAATAAACTGGATACACTGCCGAAAAAAGATAAGAAAAGGCTCAAAATCGGCAGCGGCAACATGAATGATATTATCCTTTCCGATGGTAATGTCACACCTTTTCATGCAGAACTTATTCCTATAAAATTTAATAATAAAGATCGTATTCGCATAATACCTGTTCAGATGTCTAAAATAACCCGTGAGACAGGAGGAAAATCCGAACAGATATATGAAGATCT
>CALARM010000658.1 GCA_937888925.1 uncultured Synergistia bacterium
TGTTCAAGCAGAGTCTGTGAAAGATGACTCTCTACTTTTCGGATAGTCTCTAAGTAAGGCAAAAAGTTAACAATTTGTTTACAAATTTTTCTTTTAAAATAAATTTCCCTGTGTTATAGTATCTATAAGAAAAATGAGGTGATTTATTTATGCTCGGAAGTATTGATACTAAAAAATGGGGTGCCCAGTTAGGGCAGTTAAGCAGTGGTCTTAAAAAAGCTACCAGTCAGCTTGCTGCCAAATCAAATGAATTTGTTGAAGGATTTAAAGGTTCATCGGAAACTAAACAGACAGATAGTGTAACTATTTCATCTGCTCCTGAAGTAAAACAGGATACCCATGTTCAGGAAGTAACTCAAACGCCACCACCTCCCCCTGCCGGCGAACTGGATGTTAAAAAAGGTGTTACTATGGGAGTCGCAGCAACAGTAGGTATGATGACCCTCGGACCTATGGGAGCAGCACTCGGAATATATGCAGGTAACGAAATATCCAAACATGGCGGAGTAAAAGAAGCATTCCTTGCAAACCAGGAAAAACTTAAAGGAGTTTCCGGTAAACTTTCTGATAAATTTAAAGCTTTCACAGGCTCTGTACAGACAAATACTTCTACAGTTACTGTAGATAACGGGCTGAGCCAGACGAAGGTAGCTACAAATAACGGTACCAACAGCAGTGTACCTCAGACTCTGACCATAATTGAAGAATAATCACGAATATTTTTCTACTGTCTGGCCTATTAAGGTATTTATTGAAGGCCAGCATCTGGATTTTGGTGTGTGAAGGGCATATTCAAGAGCAACTTTTGTCATATGCTCTATAAACCATTCATAATAAAAATGGGTTATGGATTGCGGATTTGCATCAGGTACCAGATCCGTAAAGTCGATGGCATAGGGTGTTCCGTCTTTTATTGCCCATTCTACAATATTCATATCATAGTCCAGGGCTTTACAGAGTTTTATAGAAGTATTGACGATATATTTCCCCAGTTCTCTTCCCAGGTGTTTGTGATCACATACATATTCTCTTTTTTCCGGTATATATTTTACAGGACATACATATTTTTTCCCCAGAACAAAAGTACGGACAAAATGTTGATATTCAATTTTTTCCTGAAGTATCATTACATGATGACCTGAACGATCATAGGCAGCGATTAATTCGTTAAAGTTATTTACTATTGTCAGATGTTTCCATCCTACTCCGAGGGCCGGTTTCAATACTGCAGGAAATCCTATGTAAGAAGTTATCTTATCCCAGTTTAAAGGATAGGATAAATTCATAAGATCTTCCTGACCTATAGGACGATAACATGGATCGACTCTATAAGTTTTTGACGGAAGAAGCACTGTTCTGGGAAGGTTTATACCGGTTCTTTTTGCTACAGTATAATCAAAAAATTTATCCGGCTCAAACCTGTAAGGGTTGTTTATTACATAACAACCTGATAAAAGGGCATTTTTTACATATTCCCTTAAAAATGGAAGACAATGAGATGCTCTATCTATTATTACCGTATATTCGCATGGCTCTGCAGGATGTATTTCCGGAATATTACACCGTTCCGCAGTTATTCCTTCTATCTCTTTTTTATTTATTTCTTCAATGAGTCTGTCAGGCATGGGCCCTTCTTCTCTGTGAAGAATTCCTATCTTTTTAATTTTTTCTTTCGTTTTACTCATCTCATGGCCTCTCGATTCGTGATGCGTAATACTTGATGCGTAATGGGTTACGCAAGAATTATTTACATATTTTTTGTCAGAAAGAGAAATTTTCTACGTCTAACTTAGAAATCCTTTTTTTGTAACACGAAATAATTATAACATCTTGCACTGATTCTAAAAGTGATATAAAATACAGTGAGCAACGAGTGGTTAACATCTACACCATTCACTACTCACTACTCACTATTTTCAGGAGGTATGTATGAGAAAATTTTACATTATTCTTTTTATCCTGCTTTATCTATCATCAAATCCTTCTTTTGCAGGTGGAAAGGAATATATTCAATCTAATATAGATTATATCCTTTCAGATCCTTCTTTTTATGGCGGGAAAGTTTCTGTTTATATAAAATCTCTGAAAACCGGTGAAGTTATATATGATTATAATAAAGACCTGTCTCTTGCTCCGGCATCTAATATGAAGATTTTTACTACTGCTACAGCCCTTTATAAATTGACCGATAATTTTCGTTTCGATACGAATATTTACGGAAATGTCAGTAATGGCAAGGTAGAAGGAGACTTAATTATTTACAGTAACGGAGATCCGACACACTGTGTTTATTTCCATAAACCTCCTGTAAAGATCTTCGAAGATATGGCACAGAATCTTTATTTACAGGGTATAAGAATTATAGAAGGAGATTTAATAGCAGATGATAGTTTTTTTGACAGAAATCTGAGAGGAAAAGGCTGGAAAGATGAATATAAATTCGAATCTTACAGTGCTGAAATAAGTCCTCTTTCTCTGAATGAAAATGTTGTTGATGTCAGGATTGCTCCCGGTAAATCTTCCGGTCTTCCTGCTATTATCACTTTATTCCCTCCTGCAGGTATATTCAGTATAGTTAATAATACAGTAACTTCTCATAATGATGAAACTATTTCTGTCTATCCCGGTGAAAATAGCAATAAAATCACCATAGCCGGTTCTATACCTGTCACCTATTCTACAATGGAAACCTATGTAAATGTTCATCAGCCTGCCCTTTATACTGCCTCTGCTTTTGCAAGAATTTTGAAAGATAAGGGCATAAAATTAAAAGGACATGTAAGACTTATAGACCTGAAAAAAGAAAGTTATAAGAGAAATGAACTGGTTATGCTGTGCTCTCATAAGTCACCTCCTCTGCCTCAGGCGATAGCCTATATAAATAAAGAAAGCGATAATCTTTCTGCAGAAATGCTCCTGAAGACTATCGGAGGTATCTATAATGGTTATGGAACCTCAGAAAATGGAAGCAGTATTGTAAAAGGATTTCTTGGTTATATCGGCACAGATATAAAAGGTCTTACTATGGTTGACGGTTCAGGACTTTCTGCGGAAAATCGCGTGACTGTCCGCATAATTGTAGATATTCTTACCTTTATGTACAGGTCGGAATTTCGTAAAAGTTTTATGGACAGTCTTTCTGTAGCAGGTGTGGACGGTACTTTAAAAAAAAGGCTCAGAGGGACCGGCGCAAAGGGAAATCTTAAAGGTAAGACAGGTACCCTTAACGGAGTGTCAGCCCTTTCAGGTTATGTGACAACTTCTTACGGCCAATCACTGGTTTTTTCTATAGTCAGTAATAATGTGCCGGAATGGGCTGCAAAAGACGGAGAAGATAGAATAGTTACGGTGCTGGCATCATGTAAAAAGCCTATCTGAAGTGTGATGTAAGCAGAGTGAAAAGTGAAAAGTGAAAAGTGAAAAAAACGTTATTTTACTTGATTTTTACTACTCACTACTCACTTTTCACCATTTTAATTGACTTTTAATCTAATTTCAGTTAATATAATTTCTAGAGTTTAACTTATTAAATCGTGATCCGTTACGCGTTACGCGTTACGCGTTACGCGTTACGATTTAAATAATTTTAGAGGTATTATGGAGCTTATTTCCTGTCCAAATTGCGGACATTCCAATAATTCTGACAAAGAAAATTGTATTTCCTGCGGCTCATCTATTTCCAGATACTCGTCTGATGGTACTCTGGCACCCGGTACAGTTATAAAGAATTCTTATCAGGTTGTCAGGTTGATTAAAACAGGCGGAATGGGTGCCGTTTATATCGGAGAAGATATGACAGGCAAAACTATTGCCATTAAAGAACTTTTTATAGATGAATCTTATGAAGAAAGTGATGAAATCCTTATTGCCAGGTTTGAACGTGAGGCAGGTTTACTTGCAAAACTATCACATCCCAATCTGCCGAGAGTAAGTGATTATTTTTATGATTTTGATAATTATTTTATGATAATGGATTATATAGAAGGAGTAGATCTTGAAGCTATACTTGAAAAAGAAGGTCATCCCGGACTTGCCGAAGGTAAAGTAATTGAATGGGCCATACAAATCTGTTCTGTACTTGATTATCTTCATAATCATAAACCGGTGGTTATTTACAGGGATATAAAACCGGCAAATATTGTTATAAGGAGAAGTGATAATATGGCTATACTGGTTGACTTCGGTATTGCAAGACCTGTAGAGCATGGTCTCACGACTACCGCAAAGACCATTATAGGCACTGTAGGTTATTCTCCTCCTGAACAATATGAAGGTAAACCAAGACCTCAGAGTGATATTTATGCTCTTGGTGCTACAATGCATCATCTCCTTACAGGTAAATTCCCTGTAGTACCTTTTGAATTTGAAGCGGTTAGAAAATTAAATCCCTCTATTTCAGTTCTTACGGAACAGATTGTCATGAAATCTCTGGAATTTGTAATTGAAGATCGTTATAAGTCGGCCGATGAACTGAAAACAGCTCTTCTTTGTGTTGGTAAGAAACAGGCTTCTCCTGTCTCCATAAAACAGAAAACAAGGCATAAATCGGAACATAAAGGTAAAGAGTCTGCAGATCTTGCAAAGGCTCATTCGAATCTGGGAGTTCTTTATGCGAAAGAAGGCAGTTATGACAGGGCAATGGAAGAATTTGAACAGGCTATTATTCTGGACCCGTCGTCACCAGAGGTATATTCCAATCTCGGCTATGTTTCCCTTATGGTTAAAGATTATGATATGGCTCTGGAATATTTTAATAAAGCCATAGAGTTAAATCCGAAACTCTCAGGAGCTTACTGCAATCTCGGTGTTTTATATAACAGAAAAGGTATGATGGAAGAAGCGATAAAGCACTTTCAGAAAGCACTCACAATGGATAATTCTCTTGCCCATGCTCATATTAATATAGCTCATATATACGG
>CALARM010000659.1 GCA_937888925.1 uncultured Synergistia bacterium
AAGCTCCGTCATTTTTCATAGCTTCAACAGTAAACTTTAATTCCTTTTTCTGTTCATCTGTAAGGTTATCCATCCAATTTCTTCTTTGAGATTGGTTACCGATGTTCTGTGGTGTAATACCCCGGCTTTTCAGGAGGTCTTTAACAGCAGATTTTATTTCTTCCTGTGAAGCTCCTGCCGCTTTCATTTCTTCTATTTTAGCTTTTACCATCTGTTGCTGTTCCTCTGTAAGGTTCCCTCGAACATTTCTTCCGGGGGATTGATTACCCTGGTTCTGCGGTTTAATGCCCCAGCTTTTAAAAAGCTCTCGAACAGCAGATTTTATTTCTTCCTGTGAAGCTCCTGCCTCTTTCATTTCCTCTACTTTAGCTTTTAACTGCTGTTTCTGTTCTTCTGTAAGACGGGAATTCATCTGACTCTGATTCAAGCTTCCCGGGATATTATCTTCACTCATAGCCGGCCCTGCTAAACATATACAGAATATTATTAATAAAATAGACAGAAATTTTTTCGTTTTCATAAAACCCTCCTCATAAAATTTATTTTATAGTGTATTTCATAACTTATTAGAGTGAAAAGTGAGAAGTGAAAAGTGAAAAGAATAAGACATTAATCACTATTTACTACTTACCCCTTCTTAATTATGGATTGTTGTGAAACTAACTATATATACTGTTCACTGATTATAACATAAAAAATAAAAATTTGCTAAATTGCAATTTTTCTGGCATAATATTTGCTTAAACTAAAATTCATAGTAAAAATATTTTCAGGAGGTTTTTTATGAAAAAAAATACTGTTATAATTTTATGTGCATTCTTTCTTTATTTTATCAGTTCAGGCGTAGTTTCACAGGAAAATACCTTTAACGGTAAGTGGTATACCAATGTGGGACTCATGACTATAAAAGTGGAGGGAAGCTATACATCAGGTACCTTTGGAACCGATGCCGGTAAATTTAACGGGATTGTTTCCGATGACGGTCAAAATCTTCATGGAAACTGGTTTGTGTCCCCATCTATAGGCCCGGGTTTTAATGCAGGAAGGTTTACAATGCAACTTTCAGATGACGGTAATAGTTTTACAGGAAGAACATGGCATGGTAACAATGAGGATGAGTGGAATTTGATTGCCAGAAGGGTTCCGGAAACATCGGATAATTTTTCCGGCATGTGGGATACAGACCGGGGAATTTTAGTTATGACAGTCCAGAATAATCATGTTTCAGGTAATTATGAAAAGAAAAATGGTAAGATAGATGGAACTCTGTCACAGGACGGAAAGACTGTTGAAGGTACCTGGTCTCAGGCTCCGTCTTATAAAGCCCCGAAGGACTCAGGCAAATTTGTATTTTCCATCTCAGATGATTACACAACCTTTAAGTGTGAACAGTGGGAAGGGGATAAAAACGGAGATCCGGACGATAAATGGAAAGGGGAAAAACTGGAAGATATTTAGAACGGATTACGTATCTTGTCATTTTAAACAATGTAAAATAACCTGTAGGGGCAACCACATGGGGCCGTAAATGGCAGGCAGAGTCGCCTGCCCCTACTAAAGGACATGACCGTGTGGTAACAACGAAGAATGAGACATTATCCTCCCTTCACCATGCATTCTTCACTCTTTACTACTAATTATGAAAAAAGTACATTTAATATAAAATGAACTGTAACAGCCATAAAGAGATTATTTTTTCTGAGATATAAATAGCTTAATATTAAAGACACAGGGAAACGCCATATGAGATTCTCTGTAACCTCCGCTCCTCTGTGACCGATAAAAGCGAAAACTATAGAAATAATTAATGCTCCTGGCAGTTTTCCTGTCACCGTCACAATCTTTCTCAATAATAGGCCTCTGTAAAACGTTTCTTCTGATAGAGACGTCAGAAAACATGTCAGAATAAAAGGTATAGAAAGAATAAAAGACAAGTTGTTTACAGGTGATGTACGAGGCAGAAGAAAGTTATAGCATATAATTATTAAGAGTAATAATATAGCTGTAATAAGTTCAAAGATAAAATCCTCAGGCATAGATAATCCCGTTTCTTTCAGAGGGATTTTTTTTATTGCCTTTTCCCATATAACAACAGGTAAGAACATACATGCCAGAAGTATAAAGCCGTCATAAGAACGGCAAATACCGGAAAAGTGTGAAAATATATAAACAATTAATGTTACTGACAGATATATGAATATTATTTCTGTAACTTTAAGAAAATGGGTCATGAGAAGTGAAAGATTGATATGTTTTTTATCTTTTTCTTTCACTTCTCACACCATTTATTTCCTGACCATGAAAGAGTCAGTCCACTGCGGCAACAGAGGTTCTTTATTGTTCAGAAGCATATCTCTCCACTTCTCATCTGTAAGCCTGTCTTTTGCCGGCCATTTGAATTCAAAATATGAGTAAACAGCTCCCTGGCATATTTTCTTTTCTTTTTCTATTTCTATTTCTGCAAATATAAGAAAAGGTGTGCCTGTAGCTTCTTCTAAAACCATTTCCGAGTTAATATCAGTGAGAACATCTGCTATAACAGGCATTTTATCATCTTCTTTTGTTTGAAACTCGGGAGATACGTCGAAATAATGACCGAAGCTCAGAGCCGAATGAAGTCTGGAACCGGTATTTTCTATTAAACGATATTCTTCTTCCGATAGATTTTTACCTGAAAGTTCCTTTCGCGAAATTTCTTCCAGGGAAGAAAGATAAAGTTCAAATCCCCTGAGATTTCCTTCCAGTGCACTGTCTTTCGGAAAGCCCAGGTTTGAAAGATTTTTCCGTAATTTTTTGAATAGAAGGGCCGTTTCTTTATATATGTCTGCAGACGGTTCTACATAACCTTTTACTACAGCAGGAGTAGGTTCCGGTTCCCCTCCTTTTTTCATTGTTGAAAGTGCCCTCTGTTCCATCGTGTATGGTTGTTTTGTATAGAGAATAGTATCATGTTTTAATTCTGTCCAGGAACCAAGAGCAGTATTCAACTGTTTTAATTTCCATTCATCTGTAGTCATGAAAGGAGGAACACTTTTTCCGGGACTTTTAAACAGATTCTGTAATAACCGGAGGCGACCGTTATATAAATCTTCGTGTCTGTAATTTTCTTTCTCAGATTCAAGTTTCTCAAATTGTTCATTGTAACAGTCAAAATCTGTATCTCCTTCTTTTATTAATATGTCTTTTGCTTCTTTTGAACCGAGAACTGCCATTACATCCAGCCCTCTTGCAAAGGTTCTCACTCCTCTTCCTTCAGTAAAAGGTTTCTTATCTTTACCTTTATATTTTTTAACCCTGTCATAGACCAGATTCTGGAATATGTAAGAATCAAAGGTAAATCTCTGTCCCATAAAGCGAAAACCCTGTAGTTTTTCATCCCATTTTTCTCCGCCCCGTACGGGAATTGATAAAATTGCCGGTTTTTTTAGTTTCTTCAATTCTTCTTTAAATAGTGACAGTTTCTTTTTATCTGACAGGTATTTTATAGATATGTCTTTACCATAGGTTTTTTCTATTATTTTTTCATAATCTCCATATAAAAGGTCATCTGATTCTCCTGTGAAAAATGCAGTGGTTTTATAAATTCTTTCCCATACCTGAGATGCTGTTTCTCCTTTTATTTTTGTCTCCTTAAGGGCTTTGCAGATTAACAGTGTTTGCAGAATATTTAAGTCATTATTTGCGGGAAAAGAGAGCCTTCCATACCACATCATAGCTTTAAAGTAACTTTGAAATTCAGGACTTCTGTTATAATGACCTCTCGGTATATACTGGGAATAGTCCTCTTTATAGCCCATGACAGGTGATATGGCTGTACCTTTATGTTCTTCAATAAGAGTAATTTCATCTTTTATTGTTTTTCCGAGGTTCTCCGGCACATTTTCCATCCCGCCTTCTGAGAGTAACTGTTTTGCCACTGTAAAGTAAAGGGAATTTTTCAGAGCACTTTCCTTTAATTCTCCGTCTTCGAGTCCGTCATAATAGGATATGTTTGCAGCAAGGAGTCCGTCTGTGAGATTTATAAGATCCCCTCTCAGATGTGCAATTTCCAGGTATCTGAGATACCAGTCAAATATGAGGTGAGATGTATGTAAAATCGAATCTGATGTGACAAATAGAGGAGTGTTTTTGTAATATACTTCATATAAGGACATATGATCTTTATTCGGTAAAACGACAAAACCTTTATCTTTTAATTGTTTTTGAACAGACGGATCCGTTAGAGACAGGTTGTAATTCTGATTATTGTCACGTAATTTTGCTGTGTCGTCCCCTCCTGTGGCATGGGGCGGAGCACTGTCATCTGTGTTCTTACCTGATATAACGTTCTTTTCATAGACCAGCAGAACCATTATACTCAGAATTACAAGTAATATTAATAATGTATTTCCTTTTTTTCCCAACATAAAAAACCCCTTTCTAAAATAATTTATAATGTTATTATAACATATAATTATATTTATCCATGAACATGGATTTTTTAGAGGTTTTCCTGTCTAATTCCAGAAATCTAACTGTTCTTCAAAGGAATTGTTTCCGCCGGGATCATCCATTTTAAATACGACTTTACCAATTATTTTTATATCTTTGTGTTTTTCAATAATATGGCCTTTTACGGAATAGAATATCATTTCTCCTGAAGAAAGAATTTTCAATTTTTTTATAACCGGATTCACCCAGTTTTTACATATAATTGCTACTATATCTCCGTTCTCATATTGTTCATATTCTTTTATAAAGAGTAACATTCCGGGAGTTATGCCATATTCAATCATAGAATCTCCTATGGCTGGAATGATAAGATCAAAATCAATATTCCATTCGGCAGGAATACTTATGGAATTACAGAGAGTTTTCATCTGGTTACTCCTGATTATGCAAAATTAAAACTAGAAGATTAGAACATCTTCTAGTTTTTT
>CALARM010000660.1 GCA_937888925.1 uncultured Synergistia bacterium
CCTGCGGCACACCATGAGCCTATGAGATTTTCCTTATCATCTGCAAGGGGGCCTATAAGAGCCAGGGTTTTCACATCTTTTTTAATTGGAAGTATAGTGCGGTCATTTTTCAGAAGCACTATGGATTTTCTGGCAATATCTCTGGCATGAGAGAGAAACTCTTCTGTCATTACATAATTTTTCTCCCTTTTTTCATCACAGTAGAGGTAAGGGTTATCAAAAAGACCTTTTTTATATTTCATCTCTAAAATTCTTCTTACGGAATTATCTACCTGATGTATTGAAACTTTTCCTTCTTTTACAAGTTCAGGAAGATATTTATAATAGGTTGCACCCTGCATGTCCATATCAAGACCTGCGTTGAATGCAAGAAGTGCTGCTTCTTTCTCGTCTGCCACTATGCCATGACAGATCATTTCATTTACAGAAGTATAATCCGACACTATAAAGCCGGCAAAACGCCATTTTTTCTTAAGAATTTCATCGAGGAGATATTTGTTGCCTGTACATGGCACACCGTCAAGTTCGTTAAAGGCACTCATAAAGGTGCATACACCTGCGTCCAGTGCACCTCTAAAAGGAGGTAAATATGTAGAGAATAGTTCTCTCTGAGAAATATCTACAGTGCTGTAATCTCTTCCTGCCTGGGCTGCGCCGTAGGCACAGTAATGTTTTGCGCATGCAAGGAGGCTGTCAGGAGCAGACATGTCATCTCCCTGAAAACCTTTAACCCTGGCTTTTGCTATAAGGGTTCCCAGATATGTATCTTCTCCGGCACCTTCACTTATTCTTCCCCATCTCGGATCTCTTGCAATATCTACCATAGGCGCAAAGGTCCAGTGGATACCTTCGGCAGATGCCTCAATAGCCGCAATTCTTGCACTTTTCTCTATGCCGGAAAGATCCCACGAACAGGACTCTCCCAGGGATATGGGGAAAATTGTTCTGTGTCCGTGAATAACATCATAACCAAAGAGAAGAGGTATATGGAGCCTTGTTTCTTCCACTGCTATTTTCTGCAGATCATAATTATATTTTGCCGTATAGGCATTAAAGATAGAGCCAGTTTTCCCTGAGCGTATATCATCTTTATAGGTACTTCTCATGGTAGGCCCCGTCACATCCCAGTCACTCGTAAAAAGGGTAAGCTGTCCGACTTTTTCTTCAAGGGTCATTTCTTTTATTAAATTATCAATTTTCTGGTTCATAACAGACGTATCTTTCTTTTCATCATCTTTTGCCATAGTGCTTTGAAACATAGTAAATACAAATAAGAGACACAAAAAACATATTACTTTTTTCATAGGTCACCTCTCTAAAATTTTTAACAATTTAAATATTACCGGCACCCATGCCGAACAGGTTAAACAATTTCCGCACAGCAATTCCTCCCGTCACGGGTTACGCATTACCCGTCACGAGACTATTATCCGTCATAACAGCATATGCCTGTTCTGGGGGAATTGACTAAAGGCAGTCTGAACATACATTCATGAGTTTCAGCACAGTCACCACATAAAGGGCCGCATGCAGGGCAAATCTCCACGGATATTCTCTTATTACACTGAGAGCATATTAATTCCGGATCTTGATTTCTTGCCAGAAGTTTCACCCATTTTCCTTCTGTTTCTCCGAAATATTCACTTAAAACCCTCAATTTCAGATCTGTACTGAGACCGAAATCATATTTATAGCTGAATTCCATACCGGGTCTGAGTAAATCCATAAGTTTAAGCTCCATATCCTTATATCCCATATAATCTTCCGGGTAGGAAACATAGACTTCTTTACCTATCCTGAAACTACTCAGATGGTCACAGCATTCCAGCCAGATATATCTTAAATAAATATCCAGATCCTTGAGTTTTGAAGAAACAGGAATTTCTATATGAAGCCAGTATAATCTGTATCCTTCAACAACTATATGAAAACATTTTCCCCCTTTCTTTTTTTCAAGAATTGATTTTCTTTCTTTACATGTTTCGAGGTGTTTCCACATACCTGCTCTTGTAAATACCTTATTACAGTAGCTGCATATACCTTTTGTCGTAGTGTCTGCCATTATCATTCCTCCCCTATCGCAATAGCTTTCTGAGACCCAGTATTGCCGCACCAAAAGCTCCTGTAAGTTCCGGTTCCTTTGGTACATTTAACTTTATATTCAGAACTTTCTCAATAGCCCTTACAACACCGGTATTCCTTGCAACTCCTCCGGTCATAGTAACTTCCTCCCTGAGACCTACTCTTTCAACGAGTCCAGCTGTTCTTTCTGCCACACCTCTATGGAGGCCTTTTATTATATTTTCTTTTGTTTCTTTTTCAGCCATAAGAGATATAACTTCTGATTCGGCAAATACTGTACATATGCTGTTTATAGAAATATTTTTTTTAGCCTTTTCATCAAATTTGGCCAGTTCATCCAGAGAAACTGCAAGGGTTCTGCACATCATTTCCAGAAACTTTCCTGTACCTGCAGCACATTTATCATTCATAACAAAATCAAAAGGTTTACCATGCTGATTTACAGCAATTACTTTACTGTCCTGTCCGCCAATATCTACAACAGTTCTCGTTCCGGGGAATAAATAGCCTGCTCCCGCACCGTGACAGGTTATTTCAGTTATCTGTTTATTTGAACAAGAAAGACTTTCCCTGCCATATCCGGTAGATACTATATATTTTATATCTTTTCTTTTTATATTCAAATTTTCCTGAAAACCGGAAATTATATTATTAACAAGTCTGTCCGGATCTATACCGGATGGTTCGGAGACTCCGCCGAGTATATTGCAATCCCTGTCTATGATGACACATTTTGTACTTCTTGAACCGAGATCAACACCGAGAATATAATCCATACCATTACTCCTATTGTGACGCGTGACGCGAGGAATCTTTAATTTCAATAAAACGGGAACAAATTACCGCACCAGGTAAATTAGTAACCATTTTATCAGCTTCTGCCTGACAGGCTCTTACGAAGAAAAATAATTTGCCTTATATCATTTGTTTTACAGACAATAAATTAACCCTTTTTTAATTTTTAATTCTATAATAAAAAACTAATTTTTCTTCTCCAGAGCCTGCCAGGCAGAAGCTTTTTACGAATAACCTTTTATCTGTTACGGTACTAACAATCATGACCGGTTCGGTCACAACGAAGAATGAGAACTTATCCTCCCTTCACTCTTCACTCTTCACAATTCTCATATAAAGTATAATCAAACATTTCAAGGAAAGCTTCCAGCCTGGTTTTAAGCTGTCCGTCCGAATAATTTCTACTGTCTATACAATCACCGCTGAGTTCCAGTAAAGGTATATTTTTCACTGAAAGGGCATCTTTTATAAGCCTTATTCCTCCATTGATTTTCCTGCAACTGGACTGAGAAAAATGTACAGCTCCATGGATGCCGAAAAAATCACAGAGTTTCACAATCTTTTCAATCCTGTTCCCGGCAGAACCAAAAAAAGGAGAAGACATGATCTTGTGCGCCAGTCCTTCCAGAGGGTCATCTAAGGGGAGTTCTTCCCAGTATATATTATTCATTTCTTCAAAGACTACAGATGAAGCCCCATTTTTTTTCAAAACTTCTGTAAAAGATTCTTTATAAAAAGGCACAAAATAAAGCCATAGTATTTTTATCTGTTCCCCCGGCGGCTTAAAGTAACGGGATTTTTCCATCAATTCGGCAAGTAACATCTCTGAAATCTTCACTCCCTGATGGCTTCCGTAAAAAAGATTGAAATTGAAGAGGCCGAATACAGGTTTTGCCCCCATTATCCCCGGATAGTCTCTCCTCAATTCCATTACTTTTATCATATTTTTCCTGAGTTGATTTGAATATTTCAGGGATCTTCTGAGTTGTTCCTCCGAATATTTCTTTCCTGTGTTACATTCGAGCCAATTTATAAAATCCTCAAGCTGCTCTTTTACATACTTAACAGAATTTTCACTTTTATCAAAGGGAATGTCAAGATAAAAATGTTTTTCACTTTTATCATAAAATTCTCCGATTTTTCTTATGGAATCACATAATTCCGACGAGGTAACAAGCATTTCAGGGGAAGGTATTAATCCGCTCCTTACAGCACCTGCGGCACATTTCTGAAAGGAACAGAGTTCTCTTGTCAGTCCCGCACATTCTATAGAAGAGATCAATCTGTTTGACACATTAAACTTTGCCAGTATAGAAGAAGCCATTTCAAATACAAAAGAAGAAATATTCATGGAATGAAATATTTCCGATGGAAATAACAGATTATGCCATACAGTTCTCTCTTTCTTATTCAGAGTCTTCGAATAAGCTTTAATACAGGCAAGAGTCATATGACTGTTATAAGAAAAGTCGCGATTTATCATAGCAGGAATAAATATTGAAGCTATAAAATTAAATAATACGGGATGTCTGTGAAGAAATTTTATAAATTCCAATCTCTTCATAACCTATCCTCAAACATTTCTATAAAAGCCCTTATTCTGCTGGCAAGCTGCCCTCTGGCTTTCACAGGATAATCACCTTCTATTACGAGAACCGGTATATCCATGGAACGAAGGGATGAAACTAACATATGGATTTCCCAGGAAAAAATATCACAGAATTTTATCAGATAAAATATTATACCATCTACTGAATAATTTGCAATTATCTCTTTAATATTCTTTAATCTCTCTTTTACAGAACCGCACATTCTGGCACATGGTAATTTATGAAGATACCCTTCCGAAAGAGCTTCAACGGGCGGTTTATCCGTATCTACAGACATGCGGACATGTCGTAAAAAGCAGAAATCTTCATATACTACATGAGCACCTGAGGATTCTATAAGATTAATAAACGTGATATCTTCCATAGCGCTGCCGGAAATCATTATTCGCGGCACATGTTCTTTAATACCGGCAAAATCTTTATTGAGAATTTCTTTTAATTTAATATTCAATTCAGCCGGGGCTGGCTGCTTTATTATTATATCCATAATATATGAAGAAGGAATATAAATATCTTTTCTGAGAAGATCTATTTTCCTGAAGAGACCTCTATTTTCATTGTAGAGAAAAATAGCTTCTTTTATTTTATCTGAAGAAATTTCAGAACCTGTATAATGTTCAAGTGTTTCTTTTAAATATTTTATTTGTTCTGTAAAGTACCTTATAGCAGAGTTATCGGTTTTTCTGGGCATATCCAGAAGGTGAACAAAAGGAAGATGTGTATATTTTTTTTCTATATCATAAAATCGTTCCATAGAGTCACAGGAACTGGCTATGATAAGGCCGGCAAAAGTTTCAGAGTCTAAAGTAAGGGATTGATTGAGACAGCTTCGTGTAAACATACAGAAATTTCCGGGGAAATAACCGTAAGATTTTTCAGGGAAATCTCCCAGACCGTTCAGACGAAAAGGAACCAGACCGGATGCGGTAATAAGTTCAAGAGGAACATGACAGCAGAAATAACCTGCCTGTTTGACCGACATAACATCACCTTTATATAGTGAATAGTAAGTAATATACTATTCTTTTCACTTTTCACTTTTCACTTTTCACTCTAATTAACTATAAAATACACTATATAATAACACAATTTCCAGTAAAAGTGAATCTACCTGTCGTAAAAAGACACAATCTTCATTGACTTTTTTCTCTATCATTTGTATAATTTTCATTATTGAGAGAGAGTAATAGTTTTTATATTTAAGGAGGATCATTATGTCAGAAGAAAAAATCGTATCAGAGAAAATTTACGGAGACCCGGAAGATTTTAAACCATGGGCCAAAGAACTCGGTCTGGAAAGTATAAAAGAGGCTGCCAAGTTATATATAAGCGATAAAGCCGAGGCTATTGTAGTTGACAATATAAGCGGAGAACCTGCAAAAAATCCATGGGAAAATCTCTTTGACGGGAAATCTCATTCTGTAATGAAACTTATGGATGAAAAAGGACAGGATTGCAAGATCGCCTATTTCACAGCACCGGATCCGAAAGACGCAAGCCATGTTACATTTAAAGGATTTGGAGGCCCGGCAGGAGACGTATGGTGGCAGGGAGAAATGTTTAAAAAAATAGAAGACGGAAGCCTGAAATACGAAATAATTATAAAAGGGAAAGCAGAATAAATTGACAGATTCATCTCCCTCTAATCGCTACTTTATACTCTGCGATATAGAGGGAGAATTCCAGTCAATAGTGTGTAATTTCCTATTCTTTTCACTTTTCACTCTTCACTTTTCACTATAATAATCCAGAATAGCTCCATACTGCTTTAAAATTAATTTCTCTTTATCATCAAGTCTTAATAAAGCATCATTCAAATCTACACCATTTATATAAAGCCCCGGAACAACATATAAAGTCATAATAGATTTTCCGCTTTTCACATCCACCAGTTCAATCGTATTATCTCTGCGGAAAGAAACGATATGATTACCATCGGGGCTATAGCACAGAAATTTTACCGGGCTGTGACCTTCATAAATTCTGACTATTTCACCGCTTTCTACATACCTTTCTTCTATAGAATTCGCGGAAGAAAAAATAAATTTCTCACCGTCAGGACTGTATGAAGCAGGAAAATTTCCCCTGTAAATCCTGTAAATTTTTCCAGTTTTTCCATTATATTCTTTAAGATTTCCCGGAGGATAGCTTTCAGATAAACTCCTCTTACCATCAGGACTTACAATAACTGTTACGGGAGAAAACCACGAAGAATCCCAGTCATCAATCTTAACGGCTTCTCCCGTGTCCGTATCCCATATAATTCTTACTTCATCACTGCTGTAAGAAACTATTGACCTGCCGTCCGGCACATAATATAGCTTCCAGATATGACCACTGTGTCCTTTATAACTTCTGAGGAACTCCCCTTTAAATATATCCCATTCCTTTATTATACCTTTTCCTCCTGCAGCAAGTCTTTTTCCGTCAGGACTGACGGCAAAAGTATCAAAATCTCCATCGTCATTGTGCCAGAGATATGTTCTGATACATTCACCTGTAAAACTATCCCATTCTTTCAGGCTATTACAGTACGCAGAAGAAACCAGAGATTTTCCGTCGGGAGAACACAAGACAGGAGCGATAGAATTTTCCAGCCTGTACATTCTGATACAGTCAAAAGATTCGGCATCCCATGTATGTATGATACCGCTGTAATAACAGGCAATAATATGTTTCCCGTCAGGGCTGTAAGAGACAGATTCAACAGCAGAATAATGGCTTTTCCCCGTTCTCCATTCTCCTGTCGAACTATTCCATTCTCTGATAAATCCGCTGTCACATCCGACAAGAATCTTTTTTCCGTCACGACTGTAACAGGCACATTTTATACATTCTGAAGTTTTTTCTTTTATTAAGCTCCATGTCTCATTGTTCCATTCAACCAGATCATTACGAAAGGTCAGAACTTTTTGCCCGTCAGGGCTGTAGCAGGCAGAAAAGTATCCTTCGTAACTTTTCAGAGTTTCCCCCGTATTTGCATCAAGTTCCATGACCTTTATATCTCCCCTGCCGACAAGGATTCTGTTGCCATCAGGACTGAATGTAACGAAAGTATAGGGGGTTGTAATCAGAACTTCAAAATCTTCACAGCACGTTCTTATACATTCTCCTGTTCTTACATTCCACAGACATATTTTTTTATCTTCTCCTGCAGATATAAGTTTTTCTCCGTCAGGACTGTAGGAAAAAGACAGTATTTTCTCTCCGTGTCCTTTATAAACCCTTACCTTCTCTCCCGTTTCTCTGTTCCATTCTATGATTTCATAACAGGCTCCTGCAATCTTCTTACCGTCAGGGCTGTAAAAAACAGAAGAGGGGTATCCGGGAGAATCCTTATAGAAAAAAGTGGAAGAATTTATCTTTGAACCTTTTAAAGTGGCTCCTCTCAACAGACCATTTCTGTTACAGCCAAGGAAAACATTATTCAGTGAAACATTGCGGAAATCAAGAAAAGACAGATCTGTATCAGTCAGGTCAACCCTTCTGTCTCTTAATATATATATAATATTTTGAAGTGTATAATCCCCTTTCTCTAAATCCATTCCCCTGAGCCGGTCAATTACAGAATCAAGAAGAGTCTTTTTCTTTCCACCCTGTCTTTCAAAGAGAATTTCTCCAATCATGTGTCTCAGAGGCACAGGGAAAAGACGGCACGATAGTTCAGGAAAATTACGGGACCCGGAGCTAATATGTTCTATAATCTTTTCTTTTATATATATAGCAGAAAAATAATTTCTGAAATCAAAATGAGTA
>CALARM010000661.1 GCA_937888925.1 uncultured Synergistia bacterium
ACAATCCACGTTGCCAGTGTTCGTGATTGTTCCGGATTACTTCCTGTTCTCCATATACTGTAATCAGGTCCATCATTTTGATCTTCACTGAAGGTTATAAAATCATCCATAGTCAGGAGTTTGCCGGGAAGAGCCAGAAGTTCTTCAATCCTGTTTAATCGTGTTTCACTGCCTTTATTGTCTTTTTCATTATACTCAAAAAATTGTTCATGAGAATAATGATTTGTATGGCATAAATATCCGTTATCTGTTTCATCTACTGAAAACTCTCCGTCAGGAGCTACTTCTATGACAGCAATTTTCTTTTTATCTCCGAGCAGAAAATAACCGGGATTAATATTGGAAAGGAGTTCTTTGTCGGCCATTACACTGTCTACTGTATTATAATAAGCCAGAGCCTGTTTATTAAGCCCTTCTTTCCCGAGGTCAGTTTCTTCTACCGTAACTACTGTGGCACTGACTATGACCAGACCTTCTTTATTTATTCCTCCTTTAATCCCTCCGCTCCCTTCCGAGTCGGAAGTAAGTGATAAATACCTGTAGCCATCTTCAGGGCTGACAATCTCTATTTTAGTATGATTATCAGATTTCCAGTCTCTGTTTTTGGCAACAAGAGTCATGCCGTCTTTAGTTTTATTGCCTGTGGCACCCCATAAGGTACAGGCTCCGACAGGTAATCCCGATAAAATAAAAGCAGATAAAATAAAAGCAGTTAAAAATGCTTTAACAGATGTTTTTTTCATATTCTTTTTTTCCCCTCCTTAATTTTTGACTGTTTAGAATTTAAGTTGTCGTGATGCGTGACGGGTTTAATCCCTGCGCATAACGCATTACGAGGTCATTATATGGATAGTTATAAAATTAACTTATTGTGAACCGTGAGTGAAAGATTGTTACTCACATTTCACTTTTCACTATTAGCTGGAATATCACCACCTTTAGCTGAAAAAGTCTGAAGTTTCAAAGTCGCACCGGCAGTAGAAGTTATTGATGTATTTTCTATAAGAACAAATATATCTGTAATGTCAGTGCCGAAGTTATTTATTGTTTTTGTTGAATTATTACCATATACTACTTCCTGATTACCTGCATTATAATTCCCGTTACCGTTATCTTTAATCGGATAGATTACGACTCTGCAATTTGTCGATACTTCACTGAAATCCAGTGTAATTGATCCTTTGAAATTTTTGGATTCATAACACCTGTAACCTATGGAAAGAGGTTTTACTGAAATTGTCTCTGTTGAATTATTAGGGTCCTGGATGCAGTCTCTTGCTATAATATAATCATAAGGTTGACTGGCTGAACGCTTTTTAAGATTATTAAAACAGGCATTATTAAAAAATTTACCGCCAATATAATAATCTTCCGCCACTTCATTGAAAGTTGTGACAAAATCTTTGCCTGTGGCCTCCTGAATTACTGTATTAAATCTGTTAATACTATCCTTCGGTTGAAAGTTTACCATAATATTATGTAAAATAGCTGGATTCTGTTTTTTTATTATATAACTCCAGAGTATATATCTATTGTAATATCCGGATGTGGAATTGAAAGGACTGTATAAAATATCATAATCCCATCTGCATCCGGCCAGATCATACATTTCCTGAGTTTTATTCATGCCATAATACTGCATGGCTACTGCCATACTCTCGTCAAACCAGTCAGGATATACATTCCTGTTGCCATAGGCGAACTGAATCAAATGAAGCATTTCATGATAGCACGTGCTTTTCCCCAGGGCTTCATTAATATTCAGGGAATTTTTATTAAAGGCCAGATAACCTTTAGTTCCTGCAACGCCCCAGCTGGTCTTTTCATAAGCAGGTGAGGAAGCAGAGGGATAGATATAGGTATAAATGTAATCTGATGTGCCTGATGTAAGAGCCGATTTTACCGGCGCCCTGTATCCGAGTCCGCTGAAATAATCATAGGCTTCTTCTATTGCATTCCCGATTGCCTGTGCATAGGATTTATCCTGTTCATTACAGTAGAATATTTTGAACCGGTTTTTACTGCTTATAATAGAATACTGATAATCTGTTGATGTGCCTATGCCGACTATAATGGGTTCTTCTATTGACCCTTCTTCTTCTGCTTCTTCCGTCCATTCATTAATATCTTCATCAAGGCAGTTTAGTTCTATCACTATTTCCTTTGTGTTGGAGTCATATGAATAATCCAGAGGGAGCCATTCTCCTCCGTTCCATGTGAGAGGCCTCTGCTGGCTGTCGGCTTTTATTCTTACTATGGCAGGCTCCTGTAATTCATCTACTTCATCTTCATTTCCGGAAGATATTTTGTATATATCCCCGTCATTTACATCGGATGATGTCATGTTGTTAATTTTTACTTTGGCTATTTCTATCTTTCCGTCATTTGCGAGAGCATTGGGAGGAATATCCACGGTCATATTACCTTCTGTCAGAGTTCCACCGTCTTTTGCTGAAATTGTTGCCATTTTAACATCTGTTTCCGTTAAAAATGATATGATACGAGGGGTTGGTGTGACAGTGGCAAAGGTGGGAACCGGTGTTGGAGTATAAACAGGTAATACGGGACTGCTTCCGTCTCCGCATCCGGCAGATAAGAATAATGCAAAAAATACTGTAAGAAGAAAATATTTTTTGTACATATTACTCACTCCTTTAATTAGTAAAAAGTAAAAACTAAGTAAAATCCAGTTTTTCCACTTTTCACTTTTCACTTTTTACTTTTCACGACTCACGATTTCCAAGCGGAAACACTTACTTTGGCATTTGAACTCATAGATGTATTTTCTATAAGGACAAAAAGATGGGTCATATCACTTCCGAAAGTATATTTTTTTGTTACACTGCCTGTTACTTCTTCTACAGGAGATATGGTATAGATACCATCATTGTCTTTTTTCATGGGGAAAATTCTGATTTTGCAGTTTGATGAAAGGTTACTGAAATTTAATTCAAAATTCCCCTCGTAATTCCCGGCTTTATAGCATATATATCTCATAGAGAGAGGACTTATAGTATAATCGCCGGACCATGTGCCGGGATTAATGCTGTCTCTGTCTATAACAGCACTGTAAGGCTGGCCGGAAGAACGATCGGAAAGTTTTGAAAAGTAGTCGCTATTAAAAAATTTACCGTAAATATAATAGTCTTCTATAAGGTCATTCATAAGCAGGGGAAGGCTTTCGCCGACATTCTTCTTAAAGGCCATGTTGAGTTTTTCCGGTTCCACAATATCGGCCGGTTTCAGGTCTGTCATCATATTTTGAAAGAGTTTATTTTTAAGATCTGACCTGTTCATCATATAACTCCAGATAATATATTTATTATAATTATTCTGACTGTTCGAACTCATTTGATTAAAAATTTCATCCCAGAGAAGATCTCTATTCCACCTGCCGTCTGATAAATCGTATTTTTCCTGAGGCCTGTTAATGGCATAATACTGCATGGAAGTGCACATACTTTCACTGAACCAGCTTTTGTAAGTGCTTCTGTCCCCGCTGTAAGCATACTGAATTAAATGTAATATTTCATGATAGAAGGTACTTTGATTAACCGGTTTGCTTAAATCCAGAAGGTTTCTATTATATCCGAGATAACCGGCGGTCCATGCCACACCTTTGTAACCGTCATATTTGTTGCCCATATTACTGTAAACATAGGTATAAATATATTTTGATGTTCCTGTTTTATTGTTAATCAGTGATTTTACCGGCTCTTTATATCCCAGTTTCTGATAATACTCATAGGCTTCTTCAATGATGGGCTCCATAGTCTTTACGTAGTCTTCTTCACTATTATTATAAAATATTTTGAAATGACCATTACCGTTGTTGGTTATCAATTCTTTATCATAACCCGTGTCATTATTCAGTGCTATTACAATAGGCGTTTCTACTGATGCTTCATCGCCTCCGCTTTCTATATATGTATTCGTATCGTCATCTATAAAGTTAATCCACAGACTCATTTCTCCTGTATTCGGGTCATATTCATAGTCGTCTACAGGAAACCAGGACTGCCCGTTATATAAGGCCGGACGCTGATTACTGCTTACATTTTTGAATGTTACTTTCGCAGGTTCTGTTAATTCTTCATCTTCATCTTTAATACCGGTGGATATTTCATATCCTGTAGTAACATCGGAGCTTTTAAGGGCACCGTTACTGTTAATGCTTACCCTGGAAATTTCTACGGAAGTGTCCTCACTCATTGAGTTATCTGCTATTTCTATCTCTATATCGCCGAGTGATACAGTGCCGCCGTTTTTGGCCGAAATAAGAGCCTGCTGAGATTCTAATTCTGTCAGTGTCGATATAATTTCGCTCTCAGAAGGTGTTACTGATGGAATGGGGCCTGCTGTTGGGGCGGTAATGACAGGAACTGTGCTGTCTCCTCCGCATCCTGAGGATAAAGTAATAACTAACATGAGAAGAACGATTACTGAATAATTTTTTTTCATTTAAATAGCCTCCTTGATTTGTATAATATGTTTTATTTAAAAAAATTACAACCTGTCAATTTTACATTACATCATAAATAATTTAAATAGATATTAAAATTTGTAAAAATTTGTAAAAACCCTCTTTTAAAAATAGAAAAATTTTTGACGTATCTCTTTCGCCTCACGCTTCACGACTCACAACTCACGATTTGAAAGATGGCAATTTGTTAACAAAATTTTAACAAATTTCTCTGACTTTTAGATTTGAAAATATCAGTGATGTGATATAATAAACTATAGCAAATAATTAATATAAGGAGTGATTTCTCGATGAATACAGATGGAGTAAAAGGTTTTTCATTCAATCAGTTAAACAGAATTGTTGATATAATGAATTCTTCCGCTTCAAAAACAAAAGAAGAAGTTATTGACAGTGTAGCACTCGGAAGCACAAGAACTCCGCAGCAGGATGTTATTATAATGCCTGATGTAAAGGTCATGAAAGGTCATTTTTCGGTAGAAGATATGACCAGCCGCGTAAAAGAAGAAGGAATAGCGCTTAAAGATAATTTAGAACTTATAAATGGTGTTACTGCAAAGGTTACGCCAGAAGAAATAGATAAACTCCAGAAACAGGGATTTGTTGTATACGATGATTCGCCGAGAGATCTCGCGCCCGGTATTCCTGCTGCCACAGCTTCTACCACCAGGGCAGGTAATTCATGGGATATGCCTGAGATAAAGGATATAGAATGGACAGGAGCTAAAGAGCTTCACGATCAGGGTCTTACAGGTAAAGGAAGAACAATAGCAATCGTTGACTCAGGATACAATCATCCTGCAAAACCCCTCAAAGCATGGGTGGATGTCGTCGAAAAGTCACCGAAACCAATAGATCCGAACGGACATGGAACTCATGTTGCAGGAGATGCCAATAAAATAGCTCCCGACGCAGAACTTGTAGGTATAAGGGTAATGAATTCCCAGGGACAGGGAAGACCTTCTGACATAGTAAAAGGTATAGAATGGGCCATTAAAAATAAAGACAGATTCGGTATCGATATAATAAATATGTCTCTCGGAGCAGGCCCTGACGGTGTGCCATTTAATATGGATCCCATTAATAAAGCCGTGGAACAGGCCATAAAACTCGGTATGGATGTAGTAGCAGCAGCCGGTAATTCAGGCCCGGGAGCAGAAACCATAGGTTCTCCTGCAGACGACCCGGCAGTTCTTACTGTAGCCGCAGCACTCAATCCGAATAAAGTCAGTGATTTTTCAAGCCGCGGTCTCACTGAAGACGGTCTTGTAAAACCTGATATTACAGCACCGGGAGAATTTATAACTTCCTGGGCAGCTCCAAATTCACAGCTTGATAATATAGGTAAAACTATTCAGACAATAAGAGATATGACTCCTGACCAGCTTACTACTTTGTTTACAAATAAACCTGACCTGATACAGGCACTGGGATTACCGGGTAATGTTATGAGTCTATCTCCGAACGAAAGAGAAAAAGTAGTAAAGACACATCTGCCTCCAATGTTTAAACCCACTGCAGATACTCTGGCAGGGCCGGGAACATCCTTTGCTTCGCCTGAAATGGCAGGACTTGCTGCATTGTTGAAACAGGCAGTGCCGAATTCCACACCTGCAGACAGGAAAGAAGCTTTCATGAAGACTGCAGATTCAATGGGAA
>CALARM010000662.1 GCA_937888925.1 uncultured Synergistia bacterium
GAAATACAGGAGCAGGTCTGTACCATCCTGTATGTAAATCTTCAATTACTTTTTTAAAATTTTCTTCAGAGAGACTTTGAGCTTTAAGTGTAATGCCGAACGGATTTTTCTCTTTTGCTTTGCCTGGAAAATTCATAGGAATTAGAAGGAAAATTATAAGAAGAATGATAGGGACTGTCCGAAAAAGCATATTATTCACCTCTATATACTGACATAAGTATAAGCATTTAATAAAGGTTTTCTCTCCCGTTACGTGTTACGGGTTACGCGTCAAGAGAGCATATGTGTATTATTTATGCTTACCACAGTAATTGTACACGATATAAAATATTATATATGAAAAAATACCTGAAGCAAAGGGAAGCTGAAAAAATTAACAAAATTTTAACAAAAATTTCTTGAATTTTTCTATATTTTTATGATAAAATTCAGAAGGAAACCGGATATTTTTACCATAAAAATGTTTTTCAGATGAATGGAGAAATTCATGAAGATAAATACCATTTTGGCTCATAAAAGTTTTACTGCGAATAAAAAATGTGAAGATAAAAAGCAGGATGTTGAGCCGAAAGACACCTATATTCCATCTGAAATAGGAGAAGAAAAAGAACATACCCAGCATCTATCCAATGCAGGCTTTGGCGCATCATCAGTCATCACTATGGGGAAAAACCTGAAGACTCTTGCAGGAATAGCTTCAAATTCCAAAATAGCAAGATTTGTTCCAGGCCTTAATTTTGGAGTCGCCGGTATTGAAACATACCATGCCATAAAATTCCTTCATAAAGGTGAACCAGTGGTGGCAGCCACGTCTGCCGGTAATGCCGCAGGCTGTATGAGTTCTTTCCTGGAAGAATCCGGTACCCTGTCCATGCTTGCCTCAAATGCAACAAATATGGCAGCCCTGCGGCTCGGAGCGTCTGCCTTCGGAGTAATGGGCGGATTACTCGGTATAGTAGCGGGAGCAAAAGAAATAAAAGAAGGGAAAAAGATAAAAGAGGCTACCGGTTCAAATAGAACCCTTGCTATGGGTGTTCTTGATATTGCTTCCGGTGTAACCTCTCTTGCAGGTGGTGCTCTCTGTGCTACAGGAGCAGGAGCAGTATTCGGCCTTCCATGTCTTCTTGCTGCCAGTTTGTTCGATATAAGCGGTATTGTAGTCGATTATTACGGAAAGAAAATAGAAGAAAAGATTAAAGGCACGGGAGATAAGTAAGAATTTTCTTCTTCTGAACAATGATATACCAGGTTAAATATCTCATGTTTTATTCCATCCTTATTATTTTTTCTGCACCTTATTTTTTCTTTTAGCTACGTCTGATTTTTATCGCCACACATTTCATTATTTCGCTTGATAAAAGGGATTTTTGAACCTTTTATAGAATATATGTGAAAAATAGAGATTTAATGATTACTCTGTAATATTCATTTATATGTCCCGAAAGGCCTGTTACTATGAAAGAAGAAAGATGGGTACCTGTATTTATAAGAGATAAAAAAAACAGGTTTTTGTTTAAATGGCATGATGAATGGGAAACATATCATTTTCTGGGAGGCAAACAGAGAGAAGGAGAAAAAACGGTTGAAGAAACAATAAGGACAAAAATAAGGAAACAACTATCTCTGGAATATGGAGATGATTATGGAGTCAAACCTCTTACAGATAAATTTAGATTTATTCAATATTCTCTTGAAAACAAAGCTGAACAGTACTATATATGTTATCCCCATCATATAGTTTTTTTAAAAAAATGGGAAGAAATAGAACATATAATTAATAAGAAAAATAAAGAAATGTGCCGTTGTAAAGGTAAGAATTACGAATATTTGAAATGGTTTTCCATTGAAGAATTATCTACTGCCAGATTAATCAGGGGAACGATAAAAGTTAAAGAGGAAGAATTAAGAGCTTATAAGCTGGAGATAACTGCTTCTAATGAGAATTTTTATATATCATATCCACTGCTTGATATAATGTGGAATATGACTAAAGAAGAAGAATATCATGGTAATAAAGAATTACTGGAAAGCGGATTATATAAAATTGAAGAAAGTGTAAATAATATACTTGTAGAATTGAGAAGAAGTCACATATATACAGGAATCAGTTCGAAAGCATTTAAATTAATCGATAAGATAAAAGAAGCTATATACGATCCTTTTGAAAGACCGATACTCTTAATTGGCAATCCGGGAACCGGAAAATCTACTATGGCAAGGGCTATTCATAATCTTTCAAAAAGGGGTAAAGATAAAGAAGAAAAGAAAAAAACAGGAACCGGTAATAGTGGCACTTCCGACATGAGTGCAGGCAGTTGGAAAAGAAAAGAAAGAACAGGGGATTTTGATTCCACAACTCTTGCAGGTATAAGTGATGAAAATTTTCAATGTGCCGTATTTGGTCATACAAAGGATGCTTTTACCGGTGCAACAGGAGAAAAATCTGGACTTTTAGAAAGGTGTCATGGGGGCACTGCTTTCCTTGATGAAGTTACATCTTTGACTCCTTCCGGCCAGCAGATTCTTTTGAATACTCTCGGAATCGATTTCTTTAAAGGTTTTACAAATTTAAGCTTTTATAAATTCGGCCATGCTTCAACAGATCCTGTTAAATCAAATGTAAGAATAATATCTGCTACAAATCAAAAACCTTTTTATGAAAATCAGGAGATAAGATTTGAAGGTTTTCGACCTGATCTTACTGCAAGACTGGCAGGACATGTTATAGAATTACCTGATCTGAAAGATATTAAAGAAGAGTGGGATTATATTATAGATTCTTTTTTAAGAGATCTGTCTGATGAATGTGAGTATAAAGAAAAATTCCTGGAGATATTAAATTACAATACTGAAGAAAAGTCTCATAGATATAATAATAAAAATATAAAATTCGAATTTAAACTGCAAGAAGAAGCAAGAAAAGAGCTTACCGGCGGAAAATATTCATTTAAAGGAAATTTTAGAAGTCTGATAAGAATCCTTGCAGATTCAATCTGCAGTGCTATGAAGCAAAAAGACAGAGTAGACGGAGATATAATTCACATTGTAATTAAAAAAGAACATTTACCGGACATAGAGTGAGGTATGAAGAATGGATAAAAAACCTTATAAAACCCAGAAAGACTCCTACAGGCCTTTCTGGGAAGACGAGAAGTATAATGATAATTTTTCCCATATTCCTTTTCAGGTTCTTATGGAAAATTTTCTCATAGATATATTTCCAGCTTACAGGGTATATGTATATAAACCTGAAATAACAGAAATTAATGATAGTCTCCGTTTGAAATATAGAGCAGAATTACTTCATTCGTCAACATCTCAATCTATAGAAAAGTTTTTTCAGTTTTTAGTTCCGGCGATTACCGGAAGAGGCACTTTTATAATAGATGATATTGAAAGAGTATTTTTACTTCAGCTTGTCTCGAGCGCCGGTATATTTTTTGGAGATAACTCTGTTTCTATAAGACCGGCCATGGGCTATTGGATTGATTTCGACCTTTCTCCTTCCAGAAATTATCCTTATGGAACAGTAAGATTAAAGAAACATTATAAAATACCTGTTCCTGTATTTTTGAAATTAATAGGCTTTACAGCAAAAGATTTTAAAGAAACCGGTATGACGGAAATAGAAATAAGTAAGCCTGTAAACAGGCAAATTTCCGAATTGACCGGGATTGATGATGAAAAAAAGTGGCCTGCCATATTCAAAAAAGATTTTTTAAATCATATTGATATGGGTAGAACAGGTATATGGCAGTTAAGCAGAAAACTCGATATAAAAAAGAAAGATACATTTCTGACAAAAACTGATATAAAAAATATGCTTCAGATAATCAAGGAGAATAATTACCGGGATGATTTAGATTGTCTTTCCAACAGGGTGGTAATGCAAATAGGAGACCACCTGGAAAGAACAATAGATAGTATACTGACCGCTCTTAAAAAGAGTATTATAAAAGAACATAAGAATGATCAAGCAGGTGTTCTCTTTGATTATATAAGAAGAGTTCTTCCCGGCCGGACAGTTGAAGCAGTTAAGACCCTTTTTAAAAGCTCATCTCTTTCGCAGATTATTCCATCTACAAATATACTTTCCGATGTAACCTTTACAAGAAGAATTACAAAATTCGGGCCGGGAGGAATCAGCAAACAGACGGCAGAAGACTATAAAGTAAGAGATCTTCATAGTTCATATTATGGAAGAATCTGTCCTGTTGATACTCCTCAGGGAGAGAATGTTGGTGTTGTGCTCAGTCTTACGGAAAATACCAGAATAAATGGACTTGGTATTCTGGAAGCACCTTATTATAAAGTTAAATATAGAAATAAAAGATTTTACATAAATGAAGAACCGGTATGGATGACACCTGACCAAGAAAAAAAGTATTTTATAGCTTACGGTGACCGGATAATTTCGAAAGATCAGGAAATAGTGCAGGTAAGAAAAGACGGCAAAGAGCTTCTGGAAGTGGAAATAAATAAAGTGGAATATATTGATTCCTGTCCTGAACATGCCTGTGGGCTTACAGCCAGATTGATTCCATTTCTTTCTAACAATGATCCTTCAAGAATGATGATTTCCTGCGCACTTATGCAACAGTTTCTTCCTCTGAAAAAGAGGGAATTACCTCTTATTTATACAGGATATGAAAAGATTATAGCAGAAGAGTCAGGCCAATTATACAGGAAAGGTGACAGAGGCAAATATTCAGGGCCACAGGCAAGCCATCTTAATGTTCTTAAAGGAAGTATTGAATTAAAAAAAGAGAAAGAAGCCAGTGAAGGCGATATTATAGCTGCTCCTCCGTCAACTCTGGACGGAGAGCTTGCCGGCGGTGTAAATCTGCTTGTAGCCTATCTTCCCTGGAAAGGGTACAATTATGAAGATGCCATAGTAATTTCAGATGAACTTGTAAAAGAAGAACTTCTGACTTCACTTCATTCCGATGGACTGGAAAAACCTGTTGAAGTCGGAGATAAACTTGCTAACCGCCACGGTGGAAAAGGAGTTGTTTCTCTTATTCTTCCAAAGGAGAAAATGCCTTATTTTTTTGATAAAGACGGAAATAAACGTCACATACAGGTAATATTAAATCCTCTGGGAGTAATTTCCAGGATGAATCTCGGACAGATTTTTGAAACTCATCTGGGATTAATTGCCAGAGAAAATAAAACCAGATACATGGTTCCTGTTTTCGGTAATACAATTACAGAAAGATCTGAGGAGCTACCTCTTTCTTCTGAAATACCTGAAAGTTACAGATTGTTTTCACAGATAAAACATAAACTTGAAGAATTGAGAAAAACGTTTAAAGGTATTGATGAAAACGGTAAAATAACTCTCTATGATCCTGAACTTGGAGAAATAAAGAATTCTGTTCTGGCTGGCTATCAGTATATCATGAAATTAAACCAGCTTGCCAGGGATAAGTTTAATTTCAGGAAGGACGGGCCATATTCTTATATTACGGAACAGCCGGTAAAAGGAAGGAAATTCCATGGCGGACAGAAAGCAGGTGAAATGGAGGGCTGGGCACTTCAATCTTACATGGCTTTTGAAAATTTAAGAGAATTTTTTACCCTTAAATCTGATGATATAGCATCCAGAACAAAAGATATAAGAGGAGTCCCTGAGTCTTTGAAAACTTTTATTTATTATCTTAGAGGAATGTGTCTTGATCTTAATTTCTTTGCTAAAGATGGTAAAAATATAACGGAAGAGCTTCTTTATGATGAGATTTCCCCTGATGAAATAGACACTATAAAACTGGATATTGCCGGTGAAGATATTGTAAAGGAATGGTGTTGCGGCAGACAGATAACGTTATCTACTCTGAGAGAGGAAAGGACAGAAACTCTGGCAGATATGGACGGTACTATTTATAGTAAGGAATTCTTCGGTGAATGGAGGAAAAATAAAAAGATAAATCTGGATATATGGCTTGTAGTGACTGATAGTATATTAAACAAAGTAAAAAGGAAAATTTCGAAAGATAAAAGAGAATTTTTAAAGACTCTTAAAAACAGAGCATTTACAAGGGAAGAATTGATTAAAAAGCTTTTAAAAAAGAATTTCAGTAATAAAGAAATTGAAATAATAACAGGAGAAGCACGTGTAAATATCAGTAACAGACCCCTGAAAAACGAAATCTTCGGAGAATGTTTGAAAAAACTGGATATACAGGAAAATAATATAGCAGATGGTGTAGTGAAGCTTATAAATAACCATGAAAAGTGGGAAGCTCTTCTGAAAATCTTAAGAAGATATTTCTATGAAGAAAGCATAAATGACTTCGATGTTTATATGAGAGAAAATGCATTTATAAAAACCTTCGGTAATCACCTGGGCGATTATTTGAGAGAAATGACTGTTTTCTTTCCCAGGGCTTTAAATCGTCTGAAACTGGACAATAAAAAACTTCTTCGTCATAGAATGGCCTGTATATCATTACCTGAAGCGGTAAAACATCCTCTTTTTAGTTTTAAAGAAAATATAAAGATAAAGCTTCTCCCTGTAATACCTTTCGCTTACAGACCTGTTATATCTCAGAATGGTATATGTATAAGCCATGATCTGAATACTCATTACGAGTGGATTCTTCATTTAATGAACGGAATATATAATAAAGATAAATTTTACAGGGTTCTTCACAGACTTTTTATAAATAAGAAGATAAAAGTAAAAATAAATGAGAAAGAGGAAATTCAAATTTATCCTCTTAAAATAGATGGTATTCCGGCCAGTTCTTTTATGAAGCTTCTGGAAGGCAAAGATGGATTTATAAGAAAATATATGCTTGGTAAAAGGGTTAATTACAGCGGACGCGGTGTAATAGTTGTAGATCCTTCTCTGGAGATAGACCAGGTAAGAATAGCTTCGAAGGATGTATTGAAATCTATAATGGAACTTGAAGAACCGTATGGTCTGGACGAAACTGATTATGAAACTATGAGAAAAAAGATTGAGAACCGTCCTTTGTTACTTAACAGACAGCCGTCGCTTCATCGTCTTTCCATACAGGCTTTTAAGAATATTCCATTACCGGAAAATTCGGAATATGTTATTTATATAAATCCTCTTGTAACAGGAGGGTTTGGAGCCGATTTTGACGGAGATACCATGGCTTTTCACATACCTCTTTCACGGGAAGCTGTGAAAGAAACAGAGAAAATGTTACCTTCACATAATATTCTTTCCCCCGCCAGCGACAGGATTCATTTCAGCCTGGGACAGGATATAAAACTGGGTCTTACTGCCGGACGATATAATAGTGAGCTTATAGAAGAATTGTCTCCTGGAAAGACGGAAATTTCTGAAAAAGATCTGCAAAATTTTATACTTGAAATAGATAAAAATAATAAAGACATAGATATAATATCGACGATATCAAAGAAACTTTCTCTCATATTAAAGCTAATATATGAACAATCTACCCTTTCCGGAACAACTTTTTCAATATTTGATCTGCCTCTCAGATCAGGGAATTCGGAGAAAGAACTTGAACTTTATGAACAGGGTAAAAAGAATGAAGATGAAATTGACTTCTTTAAAGATAATAATACTCTTTTCTCCATATATCCTGCGAAGGCCAGAGGCTCGAAAGATAATTTAATTCAGATGTGTTATAAAAAAGGAAAGGTTTCAGGCATAAGGGATAGAAAAGACGGGGATCGTGAGATTAATTCCTGTTATATGGAAGGTCTCACAGCAGGTGAGTATTATTATGCAAATTATGGCGCAAGGCAGGGCATTGTTTGTAAGAAACTCGGCACAGGTAAAGGAGGAGATCTCACAAGACATCTTATAGAAGCGGTCTATGATATTACCATAACGGCAGAAGACTGTAAAACAAAAGAAGGAATAAAATTGACTCCTTATATGATTGAAAACGGCATCTGCCTTACAGGACGCTATATGACAGGAGACAGTAAGCCACTTGATGAAGAAAAAATCAAAGATATTTTAAAGAATGGAAAAGATATAACTCTCCGTTCTCCTCTTACCTGTGCTCAGAAAGATGGTATATGCAGTTTATGTTACGGTAATTTTACAGGTAAATTACCTGAACAGGGCCTTCCTGTCGGTATTATTGCCGCTCAGACCATAGGAGAAAGGGGGACTCAGCTTCAGCTTAAAATAATTCATCTTGCCGGTCAGACTGATATAAAACAAGCTATAGGACAGGATCTGGACGGAGCTGTAAAACTGTTTAAATTAAATCCCGAAAAACTTCTTGAAACAGAATCTTTTGTAAATAAAGAGGAGCTGTACGGGAAACTGATGAGTTTTGCCAGAAGTGTATACAGTAAATCAGATATACTTGACAGGCATTTTGAGGTGATTTTCCGTTATATGCTTCAAAAATATCCTGATAAAAAGATCAGAAAACTCAAAGAAATTATAGAAGACGGTGATTTCCTTAATAAAATTACTTTTTCTTCTACGTTGAAGTTACTGGCAGAGGCAATATTAAATAAACATAACATAATAAAACTCGGAGGCCTTAAAAAAAGACTCCTGTTCACATCATTTTAGACAGGGAGATGTAAAGAAACATGGCAGTTACAAAAAAGACTGGCTTAAAGGGTGTAAAATTACCACGGGTAAAACCTGATATAAGACCGGATGTGGAAAAAACTCCTGCCATAGAAATAGCAAAGAAAATTTCTATTTATTGCTCCAGGGAAATTCTGCGAAACCCTTCGGAAGAGATTTTATGTGATATATGCGGCAGATATTATCCTTCCGAACAATATGAATGTCCCTTCTGTTTTGATGAAGAAGAGAGGGAAGAAGAGAGTTTTTCACCGGAAGACTTTTCAGACGATGATGAAGAAGCCGGTTCTGAAGTTGCTATTAAAAGAAATTTTTTATTTGAAAATTCTCCCTGTGAACTTAATATAGAAGAGAGTTTTATGAGCAGATTTGAGTCACTCGTAAAAAATGAAGAGAAATTTAAATCTGTAGTTCCTGAACTGGCTCCATGTGATGATAAAACAGTAAATTTATTGAGAAGAACTTTATATGAAATATTCGAGCTTTCTGATATAGAAAGCGGAAGAATAGCGCCGGAAATTTCCAGATTGACGTCTCTCGAAGATTCTCTGGATGAAGAAAAACCTTCTGTAGATGAAGGTGTATTGACTGATAGTATTTTTCAGATTGCAAAGTTTTTATTCGATGAAATGACTGAAGAGATAAAGAATATGTATAAACAGGAAGAAATAATGCCGGGAATAATAATAAATGATTACGGTGACGGCAATCTCTACCAGGAAGTTCCCTCTTATCTTCCGGACTATTTAGAACTTTCTGATAATTTAATAACTGAAGAGAGAATGGAAACGTCCAATTTCCTCCATTATTATAAAGAAAAACTGAAATGGCTTTATTATACAGGCGAGTTTTTAATAAGGGAAGAAAAAGATTTTTTTCTGGGTAAGACAGATGAAGTTACAGAAATAAGACAGGTAGATCTATTGGATTACATAAAAAAAAGGACAGGAAGAAACCTTCATAAAGGTACTATTTCCAGGATTTTTTCCGGTGAATATGTTCAGTGTCCTGACGGTAAAATTCTTCCTTTGAAGTATTTTCAAACTACCACCAAACAGGACTTTCTGGAGGAACACAGAGAGTGGGTTAAAGAAAGAGTCTATGAAGGATTAAAGGATAAAGAAATTGCAGATATTATGAATAATGAATGGGACAGGTTTTTTATAACAAAGGACGATATTCAGGATTTCCGTACAAAGAAACTTGGGATTGAGAAGAAGAGGGGCAGAGCTGGAAGATAAGATTTCAGGCAATCTTATTAGAGTTAATTTAAGAACTGGTAATCAGAGTCCGATCTTTTCTATATATGATAAAAATTCTTTTGAAAGTGTAATTATATCTTTTTTATAATATTTGATATTTTCAGGTGTATCAAGCTCCGAATCATAACCGGAATAAATTATTGGTACTATATAAGTTTCATAGTGTAAAACTGCCAGATTACGGCAGTATTTAATTATATCCTCATCACTGCCTTTTATTATTTCAGCCAGATATATTTTAAATAATTTTGTATAAAAATATCTTTTTGTATTTTCATTATTCAGTAAATCCTGAAATTTTTCTTTTATTAAATTTTTTAAATATACATTTGATAATTTATTAATACTGTCAAATATCTCCAGAGACAAATCATTTCCTGTTTCAGAAAAAAACTCGTCTATATTACTGTCAAAATAATTACTGAACGTTTTTAAATTGATAATATTAAAATAATATTCCAGTAGTTTAACCATACTCTGGCTTATTTCGAGAGGCTTTATGTTTTTAATCATATATTTACTGTATTCATTGTGTAGAGTGCTGTCAAGGTTAAATAATTTTATACAGAATTCAGTATCATGAATATGTGGATATTTTGTTTTCATCAAATCCTTTTCATATTCAGGTTTATATAAATCTGCTGGAAGCCATCTGGTAGCAAGAATCCAGTCTAAAAAATCTGTACCATTCATTTCACCTTCAATATATTTAAATATAATTTCTTTATCATCAGGTGGAATCATAAATATTCTCTCCTTTATAAAATATAACTGTATTATAGAATTTTTTACATTCATATGCAAACAATCAGATAGAATATTTTGTTTTTATATTAAAAAGTGTAAGTTGTAAAATAATTTGGAATTGATGGAAAACATGTGATATTTTTAAGGAGGTGGAAAAATGCAGGAACAGGAAATAAAAAGTAATTTACTTGGCTCATGTCGGAAATTAAAAAAGACAGGTAATTATGTAGTTGATCCAAAAATTGTTCTGAATAGAGGAGGAGAAACAGATTGTTATATCAGGTATTTTTGTACAGGTTGTGGCATATATCTTGATTTGATTGAGAAAGGAGCCAGGCTCTTATCTGAGAGATATAATTTTAAAATAATTGACAGGAGTAATTCTTATATTGAGGTTGATGGCTGTATAGCCTGCAGTGATGATTTTGAAAATGCAAGAATAAAGTAAGAAAGATTGCCTGGTATTTTATCTAAAAAAGTATAAGTTGTATAATTATTTAACATTTATCGGTAGATAGAGATAATATTTTTATGAAAGGAGGAGTTGCAATGATTAAGCAATTCGATAGAATTACAAAAATTATATTGTTTTTTTCTTTACTCTTATCTTTGTGCTATGCATGGGATGGAGTAATTATATGTTCTTTGCACATGCCAATCAATTTACCTCCACTCAATCCGGCAGCATAGAGTATAATGAACCTTATAAAGTAGCCGGAATATTTGCATGCATGATTACTGTTAAATCGGATTCTCATCATAATATCACATCTTTTCCGGAAGGCCACTATAGATTTATATTAATCACGACTCAGAATAAAGTAATTCTGGCTGACTGGCTTAATATCAGGGAACGTCCCTATTTATGGAGACCTGTCAGAAGAATTGCTTGAACTGATAGATGACTGCTGTTTATTGATTGCTAATAATAATTTAATTCATTAAGAAGGTTTATATATACTATTTAACGAAATTTAAAATTCTAAAAGGGAATTTTCAGGGGGGCTTTTTATGACAGTAGATAATAATTCTAGCCAGGATAATAAAGAAATATGCAGGGATATATTAAAACCTGGCATAATCCTGGATAAGAGATATGAGATAAAATCTCTTCTCAGAACATGCGAAAATGAGAAAGTTTATGAAGCCTTTGATCATAGATTTGAAAAGAGATTGTGTGTTGTAAAAGAAATCGTTCCGTCTGCTGTTGACCTGAACAGTCATCAGAATATGTCTGCCACTTTTAAAAAAGAAGCTACAATTCTCTCCAGAATGAGACACCCCGATTTACCTCTTTTAGTAGATTACTTTGCCGAAAATGGCCGCTATTATCTTGTCATGGACTATATGGAAGGCGTAACCTTTGAAAAGGTTATTAAAAATAAAGATCTTATAAATGAAGATAAAGTGATAGACTGGGCAAAAGATATACTCGATGCTCTGGAATATCTTCACAATCAATCTCCTTCTTTTGTATATCAAAACCTTAATCCACGTAATATAATACTTCGTAATTCAGATGGAAAAGCAGTAATTTCGGATTTCGCTATAGAGAGAACAGTTGAAAAATGGAGGGGAACCGTACAATTGAATAGTTTTATTCCTGCCTTTGCCCCTCAGGAATTACTTGACGGGAAACCGGAACCTGCCAGTGATATATACTCACTTGGAGCGGTAATGCACTGTCTTTTAACCGGTATATTGCCGGAAAAACCATGCGATTTTAAGCCTGTTAGAGACTTTAATCAGAAGGTGTCGGAAGAACTTGATGCGATAATAATGAAAGCTCTTTCCGTTTCCGTGAAAGACCGTTATGTAAGTGCCGGGGAGATGAGAGACCTTCTTGAGGAATTGAAAGGAAAGACCAGAATTTTAAGTAAAGCGGAAATTCAGGTTGTTGAAGCTATACCGGAGAGGGAGGTTTCTGCTGTTACATCTCAGACTGTTCCTGAAAGAGATATTTCAGAGTCTTCTTACAGGGGAATATCATCTGATAAAATCGGAATATGGAATAAAATTATAAAATCTACCTGGTTATTATTTGGTTTTAAGATAATTTATCGTTTTGTGCTGGTTACACTTATAGTTTCATATATTATCTGGGTAATTACTGGCCCTGCTCATTTTAAAGATGACTTTTGTTTTGGATATTATCATAACTTTTTTGATGTTTTTTACTGGATGTTTTTTACTATTAATATTTATTTACTTGTGCCGATACTCTGTTTTATTTCTGTATTTTTTTATAGTTGGTATAATGAGGTTGGTAGTAAATTTAATAGCTCTATAATAACTGTTGTCTCTTTTATTTTGAAAGGAATACAGGGGTTTATTGGAGGTACAGGTATAGGAATATTTTTATGTATAGTTATATGTTTACTACTTAAAGATATAACAACTGATAAAATTATTGATTTATTTATTCTTATTATGTTACCTGCTTGTGGATTCATCGGAGTAATTACGATATACTATAAATATAAATCAGAAAACTTTTTTATAAAAGTTTTCTCTTTTCTATTATTTGTTGGTACATCCTTAATTGTATCTTTAATATTACTTGTATTGATTGGTGTATTGATGAATGAAATTATCGGTTGTAATATTCCTTATAAAGGTGAAATTCTATTTCTTTTATTTGCAGTATTTTTTCTAGCTATTGTATATCTTCAGTTTTTTCCTCCATCAGGTAAGAAATTTGTTATTCCTTCATCAGGTAAGAAATTTTCTATTCCTTTATTTTATTCTGATAAAGTGTCATTCTGTTATTCATATTTACATGAAAAATCCGGTAAAATTCATCCTCTAATCTGGTTTTTAGCCGGATTTGTTTTAATGCCTGTAACGTTATACTTTTTCTCTTATTATATAGGTTTATGTACATACTCAAATCAAACCTGTTATCTTGCTTATTTGAATAAATCCCTGGAAGTTAACCCTACCGATACAAATATATGGATTAAAAAGGGAGATCTTTATTATAGTAATCGTAGATATCAGGATGCTATAGATTCTTATAACAGGGCTCTGGTAAGTGATCTTTTTAAATATAAAGGTATTTACATATTAGATGGAATTTGCGATTATTATAAATATTCTGCTGATTTAGAAAAAGTTGATCCTCTATATGCCCGTATAGAAAGCAGAAAACAGGAAGCTTCAAGAGAGCTTGTATCTCTACAGACATTTTATATTACAAAACCTGAAATGGTTTTAATCAGTGGCAATACCTTTCAGATGGGAGAGATAGTGGAAGGAGAATATTATTCTGAATTTTCCAGTAATCCTCATACAGTTACTCTGACTGATTTTTATATAGGGAAATATGAAGTGACAAATAAAGAATTCAGTGCTTTTTTAAATTCTCAGGGTAATCAGATTGAAGGGGGGAGACCATGGGTAATAATAACAGTTGCTGGTAAAGAAAATTCATTCGGAGCGTTATCAGGTTGTTCTGCACCTGGGACAATTGTAATCAGAAGTGGTTATTTAACTCATCCTGTAATTTTTGTAAGCTGGTACGGAGCAGTAGCTTATTGTAACTGGTTAAGTGAAAAGGAAGGATTGTCTCCATGTTACGGGCCCAAAGATAACAGAGGAAATGGCGATATAAAGAAAAACGGATACCGTCTTCCTACGGAAGCAGAGTGGGAATATGCCTGCGGAGGAGGAGTAAATACTAAATATTTCTGGGGTGATGAGGATGATATATTATATTATGCTCCCACCTATTACCCGGTTGGACAGATGAAGCCAAATAGTTTCGGTCTTTATGATATGATTGGAAATGCTTCCGAATGGTGTAATGACTGGTCCGGAGATTATCCTTCCGAACCGGTTATTAATCCTGTCGGCCCTGCTACCGGTTCAGAGAAGATTATAAGAAACAAATTTCGTGGGCGTATGCATTATGACCTATTATCAACAAAGTTTTTATCAGGCTTCCGGCTTGCAAGAACTCCTTAAGAGGTGTATAAAAATGTCAGTTTACTGTGAAAAATGCGGACATAAAAATACGGACTCGGCAAAATTCTGTCAGGGTTGCGGTGATCCTGTAGTTCTTCTTACCGACTACGGCATATTGAAAGCAGGTGTAATCCTTGATAAAAGATATGAAGTAAAAAGGCTTATCAGGGCAGGAGGTATGGGTGCAGTATATGAAGCCATGGATCATAGATTTGAAAACAGGATTTGTGCCGTAAAAGAAATGCTCAATCAGGCAAAAGGGCCTGAAGATGAGCAGTATATAATTGACCGGTTCAAAAAAGAAGCTTTCATATTAAGAAGTCTCAGACATAAACATCTTCCTGTAGTGACAGATTACCTTATAGAAAACGGCCGTTACTATCTTGTCATGGACTACATAGAAGGTAAAGACCTCGATATTATGATAGGTAATTTTATAAAAGGAGATTCTACTGAAAATCCTGAAGCTGAAGATATAGAAGTAAAGGTAAATGAAGGCATACCTGAAGACACTGTAATAGAATGGGCGAAAGAGATACTTGAAGCACTCGAATATCTCCATACTCTGACTCCTCCCATTGTTTACCGTGACCTGAAACCTGCCAATATAATGCTTCGCTCTTCAGATCATAAGGTAGTACTTGTAGATTTCGGTATAGCAAGACCTGTTACTGCCGGAAGTGATAGTACCAAGACAATTGTCGGAACTCCGGCTTTTTCCCCGAAAGAATTATTTGAAGGTAAACCTGAACCGAGAAGTGATATATATTCCCTGGGAGCTACCATGCACTGCCTTCTTACAGGCATTATACCAGTAATACCATGTGCCTTCCGGCCTGTAAGAGAACATAATCCCAAAATATCAGAAGAACTTGCAGAAATAGTAATGAAGGCTCTTTCCATTTCACCGAAAAAACGTTATGAAAGTGCAGGTGATATGAGAGAAGCTCTTGAAAAATTAAGACCTACAAGAAAAACGGATAGTTTAAATCTGGAAAAAGAAACAACTTCAGAAGAAGGGGAAGGTTTATCATCTCAAGCTATTCAGTCCTATAAACCTGAAAAAGCAGAACAAAACCTGTCTCAGGCAAAATTTTCTTTTTCTCTGTTTTCATTTGTAAAAACTGCTACAGGAAAGGTTCTTTTAATTTCTTTATCTGCATTGATACTTATCTCTGTTTTATTGTTCATAATCTTCTCAGATAAGAATAAAATATCCTCTTCCTCAGAAGGTCCGAGGATGGTTTTAATTCAGGGAGGCACTTTTGATATGGGAAAGATTGATTCCGGAAGTAAAGAAGTGGTTCACAGTGTTACTATCAGTTCTTTTTATATGAACAGATATGAAGTGACAAACAGTGAATACTGTGCCTTTTTAAATTCTATGGGAAATCAGACTGAAGGAGGATCTATCTGGATTAATGTCGATGGTAAAGAATGTGGTATAACTAAATGGTCTACTTCAGGAACATTTAAAGTAAAGGATGGTTATGAGAATAAGCCTGTCATATATGTAACCTGGTTCGGAGCGGTGGCTTACTGTAACTGGCTGAGTGAAAAAGACAGATTAAGCCAGTGTTACGGACAGAAAGATAAAAGAGGAAACTGTGATATAAAGAAGAACGGATATCGTCTTCCTACGGAAGCAGAGTGGGAATATGCCTGTTGTGGCGAAGATCTGACTTATGATAAGATAAATAATATGGCCTGGTACAGGTATAATTCAGGCAATAACACTCATGATGCAGGACAGAAGAGTCCTAATAAGTTCGGTTTATATGATATGAGAGGAAATGTGTGGGAGTGGTGTAATGACTGGTACGGAGATTATTCTCCGGAACCTGTGACAGACCCGGGAGGTACTTCATACGGAGCTTACAGAATTGGCAGGGGAGGAAGCTTTATGACAGGAGAAGAAAGCCTATATCGCCAGAAACGCAGCACTTTTGATCCTTTAAAGGGATATCCAGATGTAGGATTTCGTATTGTAAGGACTCCGTAAAACGGCCATGACCGTTTCGGTAACAACTAAGTATGAGAATCTGTTCCTCCCGTCATGCGTTACGCGTTACGCGCTACGATTCTCATATAAATCATATTTAACGAAAGGGAGTTTATCTTGAAAGAAATATCATTACAGCAATTAAAAATTAAACTTAACAGCCTTATCAAAGAATACAGAAATACATGGCCTTCTCCCATAGCAATAGCAATGAAATCACTTCTGGAAGAAGAGACAGGTAAAAAGGTTCTTGCCATATTATCTTTCCTGGATTCTGTAGCTACTTTCCTGGGATCTATTCTGATTTCAATCTATATAAAAGATCCTTCCAGAAATTTTGAGAATAATAATCTTAATAAAATAATAGTTGAAAAATTCTTTAATAAACATGCCACTCTCGGAGAATGGATAGGAATTTTACGGGAAGGACTCACTCATTTTCAAAAAGAAGAAGATTTTTTTATGCCTGAACTGAAGGATTTTGCTTCAGGAATAAAGGATCCTCTTAAAATTACTGAAGAATCGATAAAAATACTGAAAATAAAAGAAAAAGACAGAGGTTTACTTGATGATTTAAATATATTCCGCCTCGGTGTGGGCCATCCGGAGAAGAGAATTAATTATCTGGAAAAACATAATTTGAGCTTACATGAATTCAGTGAAGATATGATAAAAGACTATGAGAAGTCTTTTCCGAAAGTAATCCCCGATCTTACACGCCTTATTTACGGTCTTTCTTTTCTTTCCGATTACTGGCTCTTTTTCATCAGGAATATAAGAGAAGAAGAAGGAGAAAGACTTGCAGAAATCTATCTCTATAATTCAGACAGACCTTCTATTGACGAATTGGATGTAACAGATTGTATAAAAGAATTACTTCACGATGAGGATTTTGAACCAAATATCTATCGCACCAGACTCTTTCTTGCCAGAGTCATAAAGGATGAAACATCTCTCTTTCAGACTGTAAAAGCGGAAAAAATCATAGAAGTCAATCCTGTTTTAATTAACTGGATAAAGGAAAGGGATTACCTGCCATACAGGTTTCTCGAATGGAAGGACAGGAAAAAGAAAAGGATATTTATGGGAGAATTAATTTATCAGAGAGGAAAGGAAGAAATACCACATGAAGATACAAGAGAACATCTCTGGGAAACCTATCAGGAACTGAAAAGCAGATTGAAGCTCACTAATGATGATTCTTATGAAATAAAAGAAGAAAAATGTCTTACTATGTTTCATTCAGATCAGAGATATAAGATAATAAGAAAAGAAATATACCCTCATCTAAATATAGCAGATGAAATACTTCCTTCCGTAAAGAATGTTCAGGAAGATATAGAAAGCAATCTTCAGGCAGAAATCTTTACACTCCGTCAGTCTGTAGAGAATTTATGGAATAACCCTGAAAAATGGAACTGTGTCCTTCTTGGAGACGGAGGAATGGGGAAGACTACTTCACTCTTAAAACTCTGGGAAAGTTTTCTTTCCGGAAATGACATATCTCCCGTTCCTGTCTTCCTTCAGCTTGAAAAATACAACCATACAGGTGAAAATTATAAAAAATCCTTTATCTGGGACAGGATTTCTCTGGAATATCTTAACCGTGTTTCCACACCTGAAGATATAATAGAAATGAAGAATTATTTTATGGAAAGAATTAAATCCGGCGGAAAAGAATGCCCCTCTGTTATTCTTCTTCTGGATGGTTTCAATGAAGTAACTGAAGACAGCAGGGAGCTTCTTTTATGCCTTATGGAAATAAGGGAATTAAAAGGTGTTCAGATTGTAATTTCATCCCGTTATGATATGAGGAAGACTTTGAACTGGGCAGATTTTAATGCATTTTCTCTGATAGAATTAACAGATGAACAGATAAAGTCGTTTATGAATTTACAGAGTACAGATTTCGATGGGAGCTTAATAAAAAACATACCCCTTCTTCGAAGTCCTATGATGTTGACTTTATACTGCGGTCTTGAAAGAGAGATGAAAATATGTTCGGGAAAAGATGATTATGATTTTATTCCTTCTCCGGGATATAAGGCAGAAATACTTCATAATTTTATTGTTTCTTCAATTTCCAGGGAGGACAGGCAGATTGTTGCACCTTCCGACAGAATTATCCACCGTCTGTATCTCAGATTTCTTCTTCCCAGGATAGGATATGAAATGGAAAAGGCCGGACTTTTTGAAATAACCCATGAAAAGCTTGTAAACATTATAAAAGAAGAATTGAAAAGATACTCTTCCGATGAATTTTTGAATCTTTATCCTGCCATAGACTCTCAAATGAATGATGAAACAGAATCTCTCCTTAACAGTGATAACAGAAAGAATATCAGGGAAGTTATGAGAAGGCTGAAAGAAAATTACTGCATGATGAGAGAACTTGATGGACACAGTTATATTCTATTTCATCAGGATTTCAGAGATTATTTTGCCTCTGTTTATATAAAACAGAAATTAGAAGAAAGGGTCACATTATGTGACAGCACTTTACCTGAATTATCATGCCGTGTGTTTGATACACATCTGACGAATATGGTTGGAGAACTCACCGGAGAGCCTGCAAGGAGTCCTTCTATCAGGGGATGTTATCGTAAAGATATTATAAATGGAACATTACTGGATAGAATACTTGCTCTCCTGAGAAATAAAGAGATAGGAGAAGGAGATTACCGCATATTAAATATTCTCAATATATTAAAAGAAAAGAGATGTGATTTAAGTGATACAGATCTGTCTTCACTTGATCTGCGCCATATAGTATTGAACAGTGTAAGACTGGGTTACAGAGAGACAGGTAATATATTGAGAAGTGCCGATTTTAAAAACAGCATATTAAGGGGATGTAATTTCTTTCAGCAGGGCCATTCCAGATGGGTTACAACTGTATGCTACAGTCATGACGGAAAAAAGATTCTCTCAGGCAGTGAAGACAGCACTGTAAAAGAATGGGATGTACTTTCAGGAGAATGCATCAGAACTTATAAAGGTCATAGTTCTACTGTATCTTCTCTCTCTTACAGTCATGACGGGAAAAGAATTCTCTCAGGCAGTGAAGACGGCACTGTAAAAGAATGGGATGTCCTTTCAGGCGAATGTATCAGAACGTATAAAGGTCATTCCAGATATGTGGAATCAGTAAATTACAGTTTTGACGGAAAGAAAATAGTTTCTGCAGGCAGAGACGGAACTGTCAGAGAATGGGATAGAGAGACAGGAGATTGTATCGGAAGTTATAATTTCAGCGGTGTTACCTGTGTGAGCTACAGTCCTGATAATCGGAGAATACTGGCAGGAGGCTATGACGGCACAGTAAGAGAATGGGATGTAAATACAGGTGAATGTATAAATACTTATAAAGGCCATAACAAATATATTACTTCCATATATTGCAGTTCTGACGGAAGTCATTTTATTTCAGGCAGTGAAGATAGAACCATTATGGAATGGAATATAAATTCAGGCACTGTCAGAACTTATAAAGGACATTCCGATATGGTTTCTTCTGTCAGATATAACCGGGACAATAGCAGAATTATTTCGGGAAGTTATGATAAAACGATAATGGAATGGGATGTAAATACAGGAAAATGTATAAAAATCTACATAGGTCACTCTGAATCTGTTTCTTCTGTAAGCTACAGCCCTGATGGGAAGAGAATAGTTTCAGGCAGTGTGGACACAGCAATTAAGGAATGGGATACGGGAACAGGGGAATGTATCAAAACCTACAGGGGATCTTCTATAAAGGCCACATCTGCTGTTTACAGTCCTGACGGCAATAGAATTCTTACAGGAAGTGAAGATAAAACAATGAGAGAATGGGATGTAACATCAGGCAGATGTATCAGAATCTATACAGGGCATACCGATTTTGTTTCTGCTGCCATCTACAGTCCTGACGGGAAAAAGATTCTCTCAGCAAGTCATGATAAAACCATAAGAGAATGGGATGTAAATACAGGTGAATGTCTTTTTATTTATAAAGGCCACAGTGATATTATTACTTCTATTCTCTACAGTCCTGATGGCAGAAGGATTTTTTCAGGAAGTTATGATAAAACTGTAAGGGAATGGGATGTAAATACAGGAAAGTGCAGCAGAATTTATAAAGGTCATACGTGGTATGTTACTTCACTGACCATGAAGCCTGAGGGAAAGAGCATTGTCTCCGGAAGTTCCGATATGACATTAAAAGAATGGGATATATCTACAGGGGAATGTATCAGAACTTTCAGAGGGCATAATACAAAGATTTCTTCTGTGTCTTATAGCATGGATGGCAAGAGGATTGTTTCCGGAAGTTCCGATATGACATTAAAAGAATGGGATACACTGACAGGAGAATGTGTCAAAACCTACAATGGAGATTCTACAAAGATTTCTTCTGTTTCCTGCAGTCCCGATGGTAAGAAAATCATTTCTGCCTGCTGGGATAAAATCAAGGAATGGGATACAGAAAGGGGAGAATGTATCAGAATCTTTAAAGGCCATTATATGAGAATTTCTTCTGTTACTTACAGTCCTGACGGTAAAACCATTCTTTCTTCCGGTTATGACGGAACTATCAGAGAATGGGATGTAAATACAGGGGAATGTATGAGAGTCTTTAAAAATCTCGCCGGTCTTTTCGTTCAGGGAGTTAATATGTCTGAAGTTCATTCTTTTTCTCAGATAAATGAAGAAGAAAAGAAAATACTTGAGGATTACGGAGCAAATTTTTAGCTGAAAGCTAATTAAGAAGGGAATTAATTATGAATATAATTGCTGAAAAATACTGTCTTCTTGAAAAAACAGTAAAGGGCCAGTCCGGAGATGTATATAAAGCAAAGGATATGGATAAGGAAAAGATAGTTGCACTCAAATTATTTCACATTCATCTCAAGGATAATATATATCTGTCTCATATCAAAAGAGAAGCCGAGTATGTTCTGAGCCTCAATCTGGAACACAGAAATATAGTTAAAATTTTAAATTTCGAGCATCATGAAGATTATGTTTTTCTTGTAATGGAATATATTACCGGGAATATGATAAAAGATTATATAAAGCAATCTCCGTCAAAAATACGAGATATTCTTAATTTTACCATTCAGATATGTGATGGTCTTGATTATTTTCATTCCCTTAACCTCGTTTACAGAAATATAAGGCCTGAAAAAATATTTATCAATGAAGATCTTAATGTGAAACTGCTGTCTTACGGATTAAATCTGGCAAGGCCTGGAGCCGGCAAGTCAAGCAGGATGGGTATGGGAAGCTTCGGTACAGGCGGTTCCCAGTATATTCCGCCTGAGTATATTGAGGGTAAGAATTTTACTCATCTTTCTGACCTTTATTCTCTTGGTGTAACCCTTTATGAACTCCTTACAGATAAATTGCCCTTCCCTGATGACGAGGAGTCTTTTTTCCCCCAGCTCGGAGGAAAGCCCGCTCCTCTGACAGAGTATAACCGGGGAATTTCCGGGGAACTTGAAGGAATAGTTCTTTCTCTGCTGGAAAGAAAGCCTGAAAAAAGGCTTCAGAGCGTAAAGGAATTGAAGGAACGTATAAATCTGTTCGCTGAAAAATATTGAAAATCATAAAAAAAATGAAGGAGGATTTGTTTTATGGCACACAGTGATAATACTCCGGAGGAAATAAACAAAGACTCCGACAGAAATATATTAGCTCCCGGTGTAATACTTGACAACAGATATGAAATAAAAGCTTTTCTCAGAGCAGATGAGAGTAAAAGAATCTACGATGCCTTTGACTGCAGATTTGAAAAAAGACCGTGTACCGTGAAAGAAATACTTTATACCTCAGATACTCCTTCTGCTCAGTCAATAATCGACCGGTTAAAGAAAGAAGCCACTGAGTTATCAAAATTGAGGCATCCTGGCCTTCCTGTCATGTTAGATTATTTTGTAGAAAAAGACCGCTGTTATTTTGTAATGGATTACGTGGAAGGTACAGATCTCGAAAAATTAATTGAAAAAAAAGAGCCAATCAGCGAAGCTAAAATAATAGAATGGACAAAACAATTACTTGATGCTCTGGAATATTTACACAGTCAGTCTTTGATATATTGCGATTTGAGTCCTTCAAATATTCTGATTTGTGATGAAGGCCGTAAGGTAATGCTTATGGATTTCGGTATAAATAAAGATTCGTCATCTGAAGCTTTCCGGAAAAGGTTCGTAAAATCAATTTTTATATCTGAAGAGGTAATGGAAGGAAATGCTGATGTAAGAAGTGACATATATTCACTGGGAGTTACTGTGTATTACCTTCTTGCCGGCTCTATCCCTGAAGCTTCCGATAAGTTCAGACCATTAAGTGAAGTTAATTCGAAAGTATCGAAAGAATTTGAGTCGATAGTTATGAAGTCCTTATGCAGCGCATCATCGGAAAGGTATGGAAGTGCCGGCGAGATGAGGGAAGAGATTGAAAATATAGGGAAAAGTAAAGTGAATGAAAATAAATATGGTAAACAGGAAATTAAGTCATCTCTTAAGGAGTCTTCAGAAACGGATAGTTCTGGTTCTTCCGTTGGTATGAGCGTAAAAGATATGGGGAATTTGGTAACCGGTATTTTTAAATCCAGATTTTTATCCATAACTATTAAGGTTGCCATTCATACTTTTATAACTACAATCATAATTACTTATATTTTTTGGATTATTGTTATTCCAATAAAATTTTTTGAAAATTTTATTTTTTATTCTTGTAGTTTTTTTGATAGATTTTCTTATTATTTTTTTACTTATTATTATCAATATGATACCGATTTTTACTTTAATAAATTTTCTCTTATCCCATTATTATCTTTTCTCTCTGTACTATGTTTTATTTTATATAAAGAATTAGATAGAGGAGAGAAAAAAATAATATGGGAAAGATGTATTTTAAGATTAATAGTTAAGAATAGTTTTATTCTACCGGTAATTATTATATCAGTATTGTATTTTGCAATATTAAGTTATTATGTCGATTGGAGTATGGGCTATTGGTATTGGTCTTACGACGATATTTTACTATTTTCTATTTCTTTTATATTTCTTTTATTTATATTTAATGGATTTTTAACTGTATATATCCCTTTTAAAATTTCAATAAAATATTTATTTATTATAGTTAAACTAATTATTCCTTTTGCTAAAGGAGCCATTGCCTATTTAGCGTTAATTATTTTTATAAAATGTATTGCAGATAAATTAACCAGGGAAAAATTTGAGTTCCACTATATTCCCTTTCTCTTCACTTTACTTCTTTACTTTTTTTGGACTTTTATAGTTACTTTGAATAAATATGTTGACTGTGACACCAGAAAAGCTATATGGGAAAGAAATTTTATTAAGTTTTTAACTTTTATTTTTAAAATGGCAAATGTTGTAATTGCAATGATAGGTATAGGTATTATAATTGGTTTTTTAGATTTATTTCACTTTTTAAATAGAGACGTTACATCTTTTTGCCTGACTATGGTTTTACTTATTATCCCATATTCTATTGAATTTAAAAAAACTTCTATAAAAATTTCTACCAAATTTTTATCTGTATTTTTTAAAACAATATATCTTGGGATTAAATTTCTTGGTACAGTTTTTTTTATAGCATTTACTACTGGCTTCCACTTTTTCGGTATTCTTGACTTTTTTTCCAGAGACTACTACAATCGTTCTCCACTTGGTATTCTTGTTGTTTTTCTTCTGTGTTTACCTACAGCTATCTATATTGAAGAAAACAATATTAATATTGAGCATTTTTTTCTTTTATCTGATTTAAAGGATAGATTTATTAAACTAAAATTATACTTACAGAATGTTTATTTCTATTTGAAATATATTTATTCTTATACAGTGTTGTTTCTCTTGGGTTTTATATTACTACCACCTGTTGTATCTTCTATATATTCTAATAGGTATTATTTGAATGATTATTATTTTATACAGTTATTTTATCTAAATAAAGCAATTGAGTTGAACCCTGCCAATGAAGATTTATGGATAAAAAAAGGAGATTTATCTTATAGTGAAAAATTGTATGAACAGTCCTTGGATTGTTATGATAGAGCCATTATAAGCAAGATTTTTAAAGATTTTAGAGTTCCTTGTATGGACAATACGTTATTATATGATTATTACCATAATACAGCTTTAAAGAAAAAATCAGATCTTTTATATGAGCAGATAAATAGAAAAAAAGAAGAAGCTTCCAGAGCATTATCTGAAGAACAGTGTATTACTTTTTTAAAACCTGATATGGTTTTAATACCATCCGGTACATTTCAAAAAGAGAAAAACTATGACCCCGTAACTGTAAACAGTTTTTATATGGGAAAATATGAAGTGATAAATAAGGAATTTTGTACCTTCTTGAATTCTGAAGGAAATCAGATGGAAGAAGGAGAGCCATGGTTATATATGTATCATATCAGTAGATATATGAATGAAAGAGGTATAATAGGATGTTTAACTCCGGGAACAATTGCAGTCAGAAACGGTTATTTCAATAAACCTGTAGTTCATGTAACATGGTACGGAGCAGTGGCTTACTGTAACTGGCTCAGTGAAAAGGAAGGGTTGTCTCCCTGCTACGGCCCGCCAGGACACAGAGGTAAAGCAGATATAACAAAAAATGGCTATCGCCTTCCTTCGGAAATAGAGTGGGAATATGCCTGCAGGGCAGGTACAACTACTAAATATTACTGGGGAGATGATATAGACAGAACATACTGCTGGGAAAAGGGTATTTATGAAGCTGGCCTCAAGAAACCGAACCCTTTCGGACTTTATGATATGATTGGGAATGCCGGGGAACTGTGTGGTGATATTAAGGATTCTAAATATTCTGAATGCTCTTATTTTGCATGGAACTCACGGGAGTATGGTGGCGGCTCTACTGACGATAAGAAAGAGAAAGAGCATATTCTTATTAACGTTAGCAAATGGGGCCCTGCCAGTTATCTCACAGGCTTTCGCCCTGTGAGAAATCCATAGTTTTTCTAGATTTTTCCCATTGATATTAAACTTGTTTTCTAAAGTTTTGCCTTTAAATATGGGCAAGTTGTATATGATTTTGAGCAAAATATCTATCATCTTCAGCAGAAAGGAGGCTATTAAATGAATTCCTTATTTAAAATATTTAAAAAGAAGCAAAAAGCAGAAAATTTATGTGGAAATTTCCCGGAAAAGAATGACTTGCCCGGAAGAAAGAAAAAAATACTGCTGATAAATGAAAGGACGGAATTATCTGAACTATTCAACGAAAACAACTGTGAAATAATAAGAGCCGGCGATTGTAAAAAAGCTCTTTCCATACTTGAAAAGGAACCGGTAGATATTTTACTTGGAGAATACCAAAAAGGTAATGACTGTCGTGATATATATGCTTATATAAAAAATGCCTATCCCTCTCTTACTATAATCATATTTACGGATTCTCAGGACTTTTTTATAAAAAGTAATAAGGATTTTAATCAAAGTGTTGATAAAGAAATTAAAACAGGCGAATATGTCCTTGATGAAAAGAAAAAACTTGAATTTATACGCCATATTTCAGAGGCAATTACAAAACCTCTGGATATACTGACAGGAAAATTTCTTCTCACGGAAAGTGACGAGATGTTCATGGCAGCAGGAGAATTTAAAAAAATTAAACATGCTTTTAAATATATATTGATGTTATGTAAGAAAATAAAGAAAATAAGTTCTGACGGTATTTCGATTAAAAAAGAATTACCGGCCCTTCACAGGCAATATTGTTCTGTCAGGTATATTATAGATGAAACAGTGGCAGGGTTTCATAAAAATGTCTTTATAAAAAAAGAATATATACTGCATACAGGGAAGACTTATATAGATGAACCTGCTATAAAACTGGCTCTATATATAATTCTGGAAAATTTTATAATTCATAACTCTGAAAGTAAAAAAATCAGGTTAAGAGTCGTAAACAGTGAAGATGATTTAAGTATAAGCATAATGACAGATTCTTCCGAACCTGTTCCTTCAGGGGCTTTTTTGTATGATGAAAGAATGTCTGTAGCAGAGGAAATCATAAAAGCCCATAGAGGAGAAATCAGAATAAGAAACAGGGAATTTATTACGATATTTATTCCTCTGCCTTTTAAAGAAATAAGAGCAATAAATAAAAAAATCAGCAATGAAAGGCTTCTTGCTTCCATGAGTTTTATCTTTAGTTTTTTTTACTATTTTTTTACCTGCTTATTTATAAAAAAAATAAACAGGAGGTGATTTTTAATGGGAATATTTGATTTCTTATTATCATATTATTTACCTGTAAAGAATGAATATGAAGAACTGATAAATCCTTATACTTTAATGGAAGAAGAATTGATAAAGGATTTAGAGGATAAAGAAAACTATACGGTAGAAATACCGGAACAGATAAAAAATGAGGAAGAAAATGAACTTTTGATAAAGATTTTAAGAGATAAAAATAGTCTTTTTCGATGGTGTGCCGCAGAAAAACTGGGGAAACCCGGTGAGTCATATCCTGTAATTTATCTTATGGAAGCTCTGGAGGATAAAGACAATTTTCTTCGATATCATGCTGCAGAAGCTCTCGGTGAAATTGGCGACCCTATATCTGTAGATGCCCTTACAGGAAAACTGTATGATGAGGATTCTATCCTGCAGTTGTATGCAGCAGAAGCTCTTGGGAAAATCGGAGATGTCAGGGCAGCAGAAGCTCTTGTCGGGAAATTAAGTGATATGGATGAACTGGTAGTGGACTATACAGTAGAAGCTCTTTTGAATACAGGTAAACCTGCTCTTCCATATCTATTGAGAGCTTTAAAACATGAAAGCTGGAAGGTCAGATTGAATTCCATAGAAATAATTAAAAAAATCAAAGATAAGAGTCTGGTAGAACCTCTCATAGAAACATTAAATGATATATATGAGATAAGAATAAAAACATCGGAGCTTCTCAGAGAATATGTTATACCGGCAGGTCTTATGGGTTTTAATTCTATAGAACACCTGTATCAAATAATAGCAGGAGAAGAAAGAGGAAAAGACGAAGCAATTAAAGTTTTGAGAGAACTTTTAATAAGTGATAGCTCTCTCCATGAAGCAAGGATAACACCTTCGGATATTGCATATTTTAAAAAGGGAATGAACTGTTTGAAGGAATTCCGGGAAGGATATACACAGGAAGATGAAAGGAGATTAACAGATATATTTAATGGATATTTCAGTAATATAAAAGATATATTTATATTTCCACAGGAAGAAGTAAAAGATAAAGATATAGAAATAACTGGATGTATACGGAGAGCTATAATATAAAGATGTGGAAAAAGGATTAGGGAATAAAAAGGCGTAATCTTTCAAGTGCAAATCATTCTAAAAAGAAAGGAAAGAAAACGCCATGAAGATAGTTTATCTTAAAAAGGAGAAAAATACAATAAAAGAAGAAGAAATTGATACCCTGGAATTATTGGCAAGAGAAGGAGCAAGACAGCTCCTGGCAGAAGCATTAGAAAAAGAAGTAGAAGAATTTCTTGGAAGAGGAAAATATGAAAGAGTAGAGGAATTTCGAGGATATAGAAATGGCTATGGAAAAACACGAGATGTAGCCATAGGATATGGTCATGTAGAAGTAAAAGTTCCCCGCGTAAGTAATGTTCCGAAAGATGTCAGTGAAGAAGGTTATAACTCAAAAGTTTTAAGTAAATATCAAAGAAGCTCAAAAGGTGTGCAGAGAAATCTCGTAAACCTGTATTTAGAAGGATTATCCAGTGGTGACTTTGAACCTGTATTTAGAGATATTCTTGGTGAGACAGCAGGTTTATCATCAAGTACAATAATAAAATTGAAAGAAGACTGGCAGAGAGAATATGATGAATGGAAACAGAGAGCTCTCTGGTCAGAATATTATGCATATATATGGACTGACGGTGTTTACATTAAAGCCGGTTTAGAAAGGGAAAAGACGGCTCTTTTATGTGTAATAGGAGTAAAAGAAGATGGCACAAAAGAATTATTATCTATAGGAGAAGGCTATAGAGAGAGCACTGCATCCTGGTTAGACGTATTGAGAGACCTTAAAAAGAGAGGTATGAAGAGTCCGAGATTGGCAATAGGAGATGGAGCACTTGGTTTCTGGTCTGCTTTAAGAGATATATATCCCGAATGTAAAGAGCAGAGATGTTGGAACCATAAGATTATGAATGTAATAGATAAATTACCTAAACATATGGAGGAAAAAGCCAAAAGAAGATTAAGAGAACTCTACAGGGCAGATACTCGCAAACAATGTCAGGACTGGTGCAGGACTTATGCCCAGGAATTGAGAGTTGCAAATTATAATGATGCTGCAGATACTCTCTTGAGAGAGCTGGAACAACTTACAACTTTTTATGATTTTCCTAAAATTCACTGGGTTCATATCAAGACTACCAATCCTATAGAGTCTGTATTTTCCGGCGTAAAAACCAGAACAAATGTGGTGAAACGGTTCAGGAAGAGAGAAAATGGGAAGTATATGGTTTTTAAGTTGATACAGAGATTGTCTATAAACTGGCTTCCTATAAAAGGGAAAGATTTATTGCCTCTTTTGAAACAGGGGGCAAAATTTGTTGATGGAATTATAGTACAGAATATGCCTGATTTAGCTAAAGCAGCTTAATTGAAAGGAGTTGGAGGCACTTGAAAGAATTTTCCACAACTATTGACAAGAGCTCTATGCAATTTGAAGTAGATTAATCTTTGACGTTACACTGATTTTTAATAGACTCCTACTTACCGTTATCTCTATATTCTGGATCAATCTCTAAGACTTTATTATAATAAATGTTTGCTTCTTTATATTTACTCTGGGATTTTAGAACTTTGCCTTTATTATACAAAGCCGGAACATATTCAAAATCGATTTCCAGAGCTTTATCATAACACGTTATAGCTTCTTCGTATTTAATTAGAGATTTTAAACTATTTCCTTTGTTATACCATACTTCTTTATCTTTAAAATTTAACTCTATTGCTTTATTATAACAGTCTATAGCTTTTTCATATTTACTTTGATTATGTAAAACTTCTCCTTTATTATTCCAGGCAGCATCATAATCAGGATTAATTTCTAAAGCTCTATCATAAC
>CALARM010000663.1 GCA_937888925.1 uncultured Synergistia bacterium
TAAATCATGTCGTTTATATCCTGATTTGTCTTTACTCTATTAGCCCATATTTCTGCATATGTTTTATTCATTTGATCATAAAAAGCTTTAATAGACTTCAATCTACTCTGTGCGGATTTTTCTCTTTCCGTCCACATATTCAGACAGAAATCCTTTGCATCTTCTCTTTCTTTAGCAAAATACTCACACACCATTTGCTCTATATCACGCCAGTCTTCATCTTTTTTTAATATGGCTTTTACATCACTTTTTGAAAGGTTATTTGCTTTTATATATTCAATAAAAGCTTTTTTCCCTTCTTCACTCAGATTTGCTATATAATAAGGTACCGGCGGAAGAGTTTCATTTCGTATGAAATTTCTGTGTTCTTCAACAAAAGATTTAACATCTTTTTCCGTAAGGTTTCCTTTATCAGCAAGTTCCATGACAGGAGGCTTTTCTTCATGGCCTAAATCATTGAGTAATTCTGTAATATATCCTTTTTCTTCTCTGTTGCAGACAGGTTTTACTTTATCTCTGTCACTATAATAACCGGTATATATAAACCTGTCACCGCTTTCATTATAATCTGTATTCTTCCGAACATCACCGGGATTAAAATAACCTGGATTTGAATCACAAAAAATTGCCTGTGGCTTCAATGAGCCTTCAAAATTTTTAATAATCATATCAGTCACCTTCCTGTTTTATAGTGTATTTCCTATACGATATTTATTAATATAATTTATTTTTAACACGGAGAGATAAAACATAGTGGTAAAATGTCAGTAACATATGGGTAATAGAAAAAAACAATTTTATTAAAAATTTAACATTCTGGTAACATTTTTTTATTGTTATCGTATACAGATGGATATATAATTAGTTAAAAGATAAAATATTAAAGAAGGTGTTTTATAATGATACAGGGAATAAAAAATTTTACTCCTGTTGCAAACATAAAAAAGGCTGATAAAAAAACTGAAACAAAATCTGAACATTCAGTTCAATTTGATGACAGGCTTCAGATAAACAGTTTTGTGCCTCTTGAAACGCCCAGGGATGCTATAAAGACTCTCTGCTCAGGTTTTGGTTATACAGAATTTCCTCAGATTTCTCCTGACGGAGAAAAAATCATATTCAATGTTGTCGGCAATTACACTACATCCCAGATGCTTGAAATGGATTCTGACGGAAATAATATAAGATCACTTTTTACAAAAGAACGTCTCTCACCGGAGAATATAGGAGATTTCCTGAAAAAATATGAAGGTAAAACAGACGAACAGGGTACATGGTCTCATGACGGAAAAACTATATATTACAGGAGCAATGAAAAAGGCACCTTCGGTATAGCCAGTTATGATGTGGAAAAAGATAAACAAAAATTGTTACTTCACAATCAAAATATGAATTTAAAACACCCTGTAGAAACAGAGAACGGATATATTACAGGTTATGGAGGTGAGCCCGGAGAAAAATTTAAAACATCTGAAAAATTTTCCGATATCTTCATAGGAAACCCCTCAGACGGTTCATACCATTTTATTACTCATTCCAACGGCTCTGTTGCTTACAAACACCCTTCTACAATAAACGGGCTGATAATGGCTCATAAAGAAGATAAAAATAATAAAGACATATCAGATATAGTAACACTGGATCCGAAAACAGGAGAAGAAGTTAATCTCACCAATACTCCGAAAGCAGATGAAAAACATCCTTTTTATAATAAAAATATAGATCTCCTTGCTTTTCATTCCGATGAAACAGGGGATAAAAATATCTGGATATCTACACCTGAAGGTGACAAACGGTGTCAGTTAACCTTCTACGGTAAAGCAGCCCAGTCTCCATGCTGGTCTCCTGACGGGAAGAAAATATATTTTGTTAAAAAAGGCGATGCCATTCCGGAAAATGAGCCTTTCTATAACAGACAGGCAGAAATAAAAGTAATTAATGTACGAAAGGCCCTTAAAGAACTGACAAAACAGGCAAAAGACAGGGCGGAAAATTTAAAATCGATAGGAGCAGATAGAAAAGCTATTGAAATAGCAAAGGAAGAATATCATACATATAAATATTTCCTGGAAAAATATGAGGAATAGTAAAGAAAGAAAAATTTAACAGGGAGGAAGGATTATGATAAAAAAAGTTAATAAAATAATAGTTATATCAGATGTCCACCTTGGTGAAGAGGGGTGTCTCTTCAATGATAAAAACATATTCCATGAATTTAAAAATAAAATATCGTCGGAGACCATAAAGGGAACTGTTGATGAACTGATAATTCTGGGTGATCTCTTTGATCTGTCTCTTGCGTCCCAGGAAAAAGTATATGAAAAAGCACGGGAATTCTTTAACGAATTAAAAGAGATTGAACACCTCCACAACATAGTGTTTGTTCCGGGCAATCATGACCATCACATATGGACTTCAATCATAGAAGACGAACAGATAATTAAAAAAATAAAAAATGGCGACATACCGGAAAAAAGCCTTCAAAGAGTTAATATTACCTATGAAGACAATACCTTCCTCAGAGGCTTTATGAAAGGAAGTAAGAAAAAACTTGTTGTAACCTATCCGAATCTTTTCAGGGATACAGGAGGAACATTATATTTCTTTCATCATGGCCACCTTCTTGACAGGATTTTTACACCTGCAAATACTGTTATTAAGCCGGAATCACTTCAGGAGCTCGAAGCATTCAATGCATCATGGATTGAAGGTATATGGTATCACCTGGGACAGGCAGAAAGACTGGGAACACTGGTCAATAAAGGATATAAAGAATTTATCGGTATGAAGACCTTTATAGAAAATTACCTGGAAAAATTTCATATAAAAGGTAACACAATCAGCGCAAGGCTCAGAGGAATGAGAACAGATTCTTTAACTTCTGAAATCTCCCGGTATCTGGAAGATTCTATCGGATGGTACAGAGATACCCTTTATACACCCATGAGTTTTATATTCGGCCATACCCATAAAAAAAGTGAAGGTAATACTCTGAATATAAAATCAAGGGATATAAAAATCTATAATACAGGAGCATGGCATGGAGATATTTCTCTGGCTTCCTATATTTTAATAGATGGAAATAAAGAACCGGAGCTAAAAAATCTCTGATTACCATTCCAGGTAAAAGGGTTACTAACTTACCTGGAGCAGTCCTAAGTACCGTAACAGGTAAAAAGGTATCCATAAAAAGCTTCTGCCTGGCAGGCTCTGGAGAAGAAAAATTCGTTTTTTCTATAGTATAAAAAATTAAATAAGGGTTAATTTATTGTCTGTAAAACAAATTATATAAGGCAAATTATTTTTCTTCGTAAGAGCCTGTCAGGCAGAGGCTGATAAAATGGTTACTAATTTACCTGGAGCGGTACTAAGTGCTGAGTGGTAAGGAGAATTTCAATTATTACTCACTGAAAACCGGGACAGGATTCACGAATTGTATTTATATAAAATTATAACGGAACATCCTATTGTAATATTTCTATGTTTTTATATTCTTTTTACTATTATCTCGTGGTTAGTAATAAAAAACAAAAATATTGAGTCTTTAATAAAATATCTGATAAAATTCTCAATATTTTTTTCTTTTCTTTCTATTTTAAACTATATACTCTTTATAATTTTATATATTTTTTATGAAAACTTCTGTGATCATGTAGAACCTGTTGTGGCTTCGCTGGCCTGGTTATTTCATACGGGGAAACCTGTTTATAACAGTGCCGGTTCAGGAGAACTTTATTCTCTGGTCTACGGACCTGTATTATATATAATAAACGGATTTTTTCTGACAGTTCTGGGGCCTTCGATTATATCGGCTAAAGCAGGCGGTATAATTGTTGCATTAATTTCTATAGTATTTAATTATGGGACTATTAAAAAAATTTCAAATCACAGAACTGCTTTTATAATGTCCGGCTATATTACAGCAGGGTATTTAATATTCGGCCATTGCAGTTTCTGGAACAGAAGTGACTCTTTTATTATATTTTTTGTAAGTTTAACTCTGTATGCTATGGCAAAAAATAATCCTCTCTGTGCTATGATTATAATGTCTCTGTCTCTCGGCCTGTCAGTAAATATGAAGATTCACAGCTTTCTGTATTTTATCCCTCTTATTATATTATTTCATGAAAAATTTAAAACAAAAATGACTGTTTACTCACTGACTCTGTCTGCAATTACGGCAGCTCTGCCTTTTCTTATATTTTCAAATATAAATTTCTTTGATTATATGTCATGGCTTCAAAAAGGTACAAAAACAGAATTCAGTAAAACAGTATTCTTAAAAAACATGGAATTTATCTTTCTATTCTTCATACCTGTAATAATATACGAAAAAAATAAAAAATATTCACTATCACTTCTAATAAGTATTTTTTTTACATCCATAATAGCTTCAAGCACAGGTGCAGGAAGATATCATCTTCTTCCTTTCATACCGGTTTTATCTTATTTTTTCACAGTAATCCTTACCGATTTAAAAGAAAAAATCTCTCTGAAAATTATAAGTGCTTCTATGTTAGCCATTATGTTGATGTATATCTTTACCCCCTATTCGTCTATAAATTACATGGGTAATAATAAATTCAAAAGGACTATTCAGAAAGATCTTATCAATATAATGAATAGTTATCCCGGTAAAACAATTCATATGGGTTATGGAGACATAAATAATTACTCTTTTACCTATGTAAGGCCACTTCTCATATACAGAGGCAACCCCTGTATAATAGAGGGGCCTGCACTGTTTGGCAGGGATATACCGGCACAAATACTGAACAAATTAAAATCGGGCTATATAAATATATGGCTCATTCCACGGGGGAGTGAGCCATTTGAGATAAGAAACTGGGATAATAATAAACCACTATTCAACAAAGAATTTAAAAAAATTTTCTACGAACATTACGAATGTAAAAATCAGACAGAATATTTCTCTATCTGGATAAAAAAATCGTGACCCGTGACGGGTGACGCGAAATAGTAAGGCCCTATTCGATCATACGATCAAACAGGGTATCACACGGGTAAAAGTCTCTATGCATAAAAGGAGTGTTGAGTATATCGTCCATATCGACGAGATACCTGTCCTGTTGTTTAAAAGGATCTATATGGAGTTCGTCAGATCCCTTTTTCCTGTCTTTACTTATATGGGAATCCGCTAAAGGTTTGATAACCTGATCCAGAGGGGGTTCAGTTTGAACACAGTAATGTTTCAATATGTGCATAACAGCACCTCCCTTCCGTCATTAATTTTATTATACCATAAAAGGGAATGGTGTTAAAGACGATTGTGTTAAAAAATGACAGGTAATTTTATGCGTCACAGATATTTTCCCCACTCACGGCTCACTGTTTCGCTTTTTTCTGGAGTATATTCAAAAAATTCGGGTCAATATTATATCCTGCTTCAGTTATTTTTTTTGCATCTTCCAG
>CALARM010000664.1 GCA_937888925.1 uncultured Synergistia bacterium
ATTTTCCCGGTATATTGGCATCTATTACCTGATATACCACTCCAAAACCTCCGGCTGCTATACCATAGGCCACTACATAACAGTTTTTGAAAATATAGCCAATAGATGGAAATGCTTCAAGCCATATGAGGGTTCCTCCATCTTTATAGGCTTCCAGAACAAGATATTTATGTCCTTCTTCTATAAAAAAGTCTATCATAAGGGGTGATTGCTCTGTACCGTCCAGTGTGGCTCCCTGTTTTACCAGTGCTTCAAATTCCTTTTTGAGAATCTTACTGTCATTTTCATCTGTTTCCTGTAGAATTTCTTTCATTACATATTCTTCATGTGTTTCTTTATGTTTTACAAGATAAACGCCTGAGATTAATTCACTGTTTATTTCCCATATAAGTTCATAAGTATTATTTAATAAATTTTTCATAGATTTTCACCTTTTTATTAAAACGGCTATTATCCTCGGGTCACGATAATTATTATCCATGTATTTTCTTGAGTAACCACGCAATGTTATTTCCGAGATTTTCCATTGTCTTCAGGCCTTCTTCATCTTTACTGACATCGCCTGCATCACGGCCTATGCCTATATTCCAGTAACTTGAACCGGGAACAATCATATGATTTATAAGAAAGAAATGATTGAGGCTATCAAAGGTATGTATTGCTCCTGCTCTTCTTACTGCCACCACTCCTGCTCCGATTTTTCTCTTCAATAAATCTCCGTTTGCTCTTGATACATAACCTGCTCTGTCTATAAGGGATTTTATATTGGAAGTAAGATCTGAAAAATAGACGGGGGAACCGAGAATAATACCGTCTGCTTCAGTCATTTTTTCTATGTAGTCATTGAGCTTATCATCTGTAATGACACATTTTTTATTTTTATTCTCTTTACATTTACCGCAGGCGATACAGCCATGAAGAGTTTTTTTCCCTAACTGTATAAGGTCAGTTTCTATTCCTTCTTTTGAAATTTCCTGAAGTACTGTGGTAAGTAAAATATTCGTATTACCTTTTTCCCTTGGGCTTCCGTTGAATGCAATTACTTTCATTTAGTTTTATACCTCTTTCTAGAAAAATTTTATGGTGTATTTCATAGCTTAATTCGTGACGGGTAACGGGTAACGCGTAACAGGTTTAATCACCGGGTATCACGCATTACACTTTACTCATTACGAGATTATTATTTATGGATAGTTATGAAACTGACTATAAATATTCAACGAGATCTTTTATGAATCCTTTTATATAAATGATTTTATACTATTCGCCTCTACCGGCTTCCGCTATCATCCCGTAAATTCATTAATCCATGCCTATTTTATTCGAAGCATTTTTTTGTTATAATTATTCATTGACCTGAGTATAAGCATGTAATAAAGGTCTTCTTCCTGTTACGCGTTACGCGTCACGCGTCACGAGTATGCCATCATAATAAAATAAGCTCATATCAATAGTCCGGAGAAGGGAGATGTATTTTATGATATACAGATATTCAATTACATTATCGCTGTTTCTGTTATTTATTTTTCTTTCAGGTTGTTGTTGCTGCTGTTCTCCTGATCTTTTCTCTCAAGATAATGGAGAACTCAGTCCCACTCCTGCTAATTCCTCTGGAGAGTTTTCCAAAAATCATTCAGACAACAGGAAAATACTTAAATCTATAATTGTTATATGTGATGATTATATTGATCCTGAAAATAATGCAATAGCCGAGGGAATGCATGCAAACAGTGCCATTATTAAAAAATTTCTTGGTAAATTGGAACGCAGAAATCTACTAGAAGTAGAAAAGATTGTTCTTCAGGGAAAAAAAGCAAGTACTGCAAATATCATCGCTGCAATCAAAGATATCGATACAGATTCAGATGATATTCTATTCTTTTATTACTGCGGTCATGGCGGAATGACGGGAGGAAATACTTATTTGTGGCCCTGTGATGAAAATGCTCTTTTTAGAAAAGATCTTTTATCACTTGTTGGTAAAAAAGATGCCACATTGAAACTTGTATTTACCGATGCATGCAGCAGTTCCATAGACAGCGTAGGTTACAGGAATATGTTAAATTATATGGGTAATGTTTCAGGTGAAGGAAATAATGACAGTATTTATAGGAATTTATTCCTGAATTATGAAGGAACTCTGGACCTAACGGCTGCAAGCGAAGGGCAATTTGGCTTTTCAAATGATGTCAATGGCGGTTATTTTACAAGTTCCCTTTTCGATGAAGTGTTGCTTCTGTCTCCACTTATGACATGGGATGATGTTGTTTCAAAAACCATAGAAAAAACAGAGGAAAAATTTAAACATGGCTATAAGATGAAATTATTTTCCGAAAGTACTTATAAAGATCTCGAAGAAAGGGACATTACAAGTCAAACACCAAAGTACTATTCTATGCCTGATATTATAAATAAGGGGGAAGAGCAATTTATACCGACAGAGGAAGAGACAGAACATACCTGCGAGGCTATGGTGAAGAATGAGACAGGCAAAAAAATTACTTTTTATGTCGATAATAATATTGATGATAAGGAACTCTGGAGTTATGCCTGTTGTAAGAAAATTATCCTTTCTTCCGGAGAAAGCACAGAATTGGGTAATAAAGGCATAATAAAGGTATTTTACGATAAAGGTAATGAAGAGATAGACTATTATAAACTTGATACAGGCCGTTATTATTTCGGTCTTGACGGGGATTTAATTCAGTTATATATAGGAAAGGGAGCAGATAATCAGGCAGGTAAATCTGTTATTATATATAATTTTGATTATGATGATATTGATTTCTTTATCAAATTTAACAATGGAGCCAATAAAAATTATAGTCTTAAGCCGAATGGATATGTTGAAATTACGGGAGATCCCGTGGAAATATACTATGGCAAATCGTCTGATACTCTTGATTCAGGCCAGACATACTATTTTATGAAAAACCCCTATGATGAAATAAGGTTATATGTTTCCAGATAATTCAGAGGTTGACAAATGGTTTTTTAGATATTATCATATTATTTGAGAAGTGGAGAGTTATGTTATTTATCTTTTTCTCTTCACTATAGCATTAGAGAAGAGATGTGTGTTTTATGAGACAAATAGAGAGAGAAGAATTACTGCAGAATGCCGGAATTGGATTATGTACATGTAAGATTGATGGTACCATAAAGGATATAGATAAAAGTACATTGAAGATTTTTGAGCTTGAAGCTGAATACCCACAGATATCTTCTTTATCAGGCAGGCATCTATCAAGTCTTTTTGTTACTCCTATGACTTCTGAATTGCTTTTTAAAGAAATTAAAGATGGCCGTGTTAAATCTCTTGAACTCCCATTGAAAACCCATTCAGGGAGAAAAAAATGGATATTATGTGATATATGGCTGATTGATAAAGAAGAGGAATTACTTCAGTTTATATTTCATGATGTTACAAACAAAAAGAATATAGATAACCTCGATGAAATCAACGAAAAATACAGAGTTGTCGTTGAAGCTTTTGAAGGCTTGATTTACATATGTTCCCAGGATTATTCCGTAGAATTTATGAATAAACATTTTATTGAACGTACCGGTCGTAATGCAGTAGGAGAGAAGTGTTATAAAGCCATTCATAACCTGGATTCAGTCTGTCCGTGGTGTGTAAATGATAAAGTATTTGAAGGAGAAACAGTTAAATG
>CALARM010000665.1 GCA_937888925.1 uncultured Synergistia bacterium
TGAAATGAAACCTTTTAACATATTATTAATAGAAGCAGTGGTGCCGGAAAGAAGCAGAACTTCCATAGAACTTGCCCATCCTGTAGGGCCTATGTATCTGGCATCATGTCTCCGTGAAGATAACAGAAACAGATATATAGAGATATTTGACACAAAATTATCTGCCGATGTGGCAGGCGATCTCAGAAAATATATGAGAAAAGTAAAGCCTGACCTGGTTGGTATAAAAGCTTACTCAAGAGATGCAGATCTCCTGGGCCTTCTGGGGAGACTCATAAAAAAAATTAATGAAAAATGTATAATTGTAGTGGGAGGCCCCTATGCAAATGCAAAAGGGAAAGAATTACTGGAAAATCATTTTATAGATTTCTCGGTGCTCCATGAAGGAGAATTAACCTTTGTAGAACTTGTACAGAGACTGGAAAAAAAAGAAGAAAGAGATGATATAAAAGGAATCATTTACAGAGAAAAAGGTCATATAATAAAAACTCCTCCAAGGGATTTTATTGAAGATCTGGATAAAATTCCCTTCCCTGCCTATGACATGACAGACGATCCCGGATATAACCAGAGATATTACGAATATCTGGATAAAGATAAAAAATATCCCGATGCAGTTCAGGTAAGGCCGAAAGCCATGACCATATTTACCTCCAGAGGATGTCCCTATAACTGTATATACTGTCATAATATATTCGGGAAACATTTCCGTGCACGATCAGCAGAACATGTATGGGAAGAAATGAAGCTTTTATATAATGATTACGGAGTAAAGCAGTTCTTTATATGGGATGACATATTCAATATTAATAAAGAAAGAGCTTCTAAAATATGTGATCTCATAATAGAAAGCGGTTATGATATAAAACTTGCCTTTCCTAACGGTTTAAGAGGGGACCTTATGGACAGGGAACTCATATTCAAACTCAAAGAAGCAGGCACATTCTTTATAACTTATGCCATAGAAACAGGCTCTCAGAGACTCCAGAAATTTATAAAAAAGAATATGAATCTTGAAAAATTGAAAGAAATAATCACAATAACCTCTAAAGAAGCGGGGATAGTCACACAGGGTTTTTTCATGTTCGGATTTCCCACTGAAACAAGAGAAGAACTTTATATGACCATAGATTATGCGGTAAAATCAGATCTGGATTTTACTTCCATGTTCATAGTAAATCCCTTTGAAGGGACGGAACTTTTTAATATGGCAGTCAGTCATACAGGTGTTAAGGAATATAAGTTCGATTATTATAATGCAAATTACAGTCTTGCAGAGGTTTCTATTGAGGAATTAAAAGAGATCCATAAAGAGGGACAGATAAGATTTCACACCCCTGAAAGAGTGGACATGGCCTGGGAAAAGGTCAGATACTTCAGAGAACATTGAAAAAAATAGTACAACCTTTATTTATTGAAACAAGTCTTCTATTTTATATACTAATATGCTATAATTTTTCTAGATATAAAACCACGTGAAATTTGTAATAGATACTGACTGTACAAAAGACTGTAATAATTGGTAAATGTCCAACAGGTAGCTAAAAATTTCCAATAGTGACTCACTGAAAAATAGAATTTAATGACATCTGTTATATAATTCCCATAAAATCTGACTGCTGACAAATGAAGGCTTATAAGAATTGATGGATTATAACATTGAATTTTCAGGATAATATTTATTACAACATATTTAATGAAAACACTTTAATTCAACTCATAATAGATCCTCTGGAAGGCACTATTATAGATGCAAATAAAAGTGCCTGCAATTTTTACGGATACTCCCACAGTGAGATTACGTCAAAAAAAATAACTGCTCTCAATATACTTCCTGAAAAAGAAATCTTTGAGAAAATGAACATTGCAATAAACAGAAAAGAAAATACCTTTCACTTTCCTCACAGACTTTCAGACGGGAACATCCGTTATATGGAAGTTATCAGTATTCCCATAGAAAAAAATGGCAATAAATTGCTTTTTTCCACTCTCCAGGATATTACAGAAAAAAAATACACAGAAGAAACATTAAATTTCGAGCGAGAACAGATACTTTCAATTTTCGACAGTATAGACGAAGCAATCTATGTTGTCGACCCTGAAACACATGAAATACTCTATATAAATAAATATGTGGAAAAAATTATTGGCAAAAACACTACAGGAGGGATATGTTATAAAGAATTCTTTGGATCTGATAAGCCATGTAATCCCTGCACTCATTCTATAATGGAGGAAAATAGAGATAAAATATACAGGAGAGAATATTACCATCCCCATATAAATAAATTTATAATGTCGACAGATAGAATCATAAAATGGCCAGATGGACGGAATGTACGTTTTACCTTTGCAATTGATATAACAGAGCTAAAAAAAATACAGGAAAAACTGCAAAAATTCAATGCAGAACTCGAACGTATGATTAAAGAAAGAACGGAAGAACTGGAAAGAGCAAATAAAAAACTGAAAGAAGAAAGAAAAAAAATTTCAAAGATTTTCCATTTAAATCCTCTGCCTATGGGAATAACAAGTTTAGAAGACGGTAAATTTATAGAGGTAAATGAAGTATTTACCAAACAAACAGGTTTTTCCAGGGAAGAAACTATAGGCTTCACAACTGTTGACGTCAAATTATTCAGTGATGAATTCAGAAAAAACCTTGTAAAAGAAATCATAGAAAAAGGTTCCTTACAAAACAGAGAAATAACATTCTTTACCAGATCAGGATTACCTGTTACAGGCCTTTTTTCCATAGAGATTATTGAAATAGAAGGTAAAAAACATCTTCTTACCGCAATGATAGACATAAGTAAAAGAAAAAAACTTGAAGAATCTTTAAAATATCGTCTCGCAGCAGAGGAACTTTTAGGAAATATATCTACCCGCCTTATAAATGTTTCATATGAACAGATTGACAGCGAGATTAACAATGCTCTGAAAGACATCGGTCAATTCTTAGATATTGACAGATGTTATCTTAATATATTAACACCGGATAATATGAATATTAAAGACATATATGAATGGTGCAAGGAAGGCTTAATATCAAGGATTAAAGAAATTAAAAGCACAAACTTTGAATACCTGAAGTGGGGATCGGCAGAAATAAAAAAATCAGGAATTCTCAGTGTTAATTCCCTTGAGGAGCTTCCTCCCGAGGCATGGAGAGAAAAAGAAAGCTGGAAAAAAACAGGCATTAAATCGATCTTAAATATCGCTATAGTAATAAATAAGAAATTTATCGGATGGCTTGGCCTGAATACAACAGCAAGAGAAAAACACTGGGATGATAATTATATAAAATTACTCAAAGTGGCAGCAGAAATTTTTATAAATCTCCTGGAAAGAAAAAAAATAGAAACAGAATTAAGAGAAAGTGAAGAAAAATACAGAATACTCTTTTTCAATGAGCTTTTAGCCATATGTATCTTCGATCCGGAAACGTTACGATTTATAGATGTAAATGATACCTTTGTAAAACTATATGGATACAGTAAAGAAGAACTTCTTAACAATATGACTATCCATAATATTACAGTAGAACATAAAAAAAGTGATGAAGCCACACAGAAATCCATAGCAAACGGAACAATTTACATCCCTGTGAGGTATCATAAGAAAAAAGACGGAACAGTAATTCCCGTGGAAATTGTCGGAGGGCCTTATATATGGAAAGGCCGGAAAGTAGTAATTGGAATGATGATTGATATTACTGAGCGTAAAAAGGCAGAGGAGGAAATAAGTAAAGCAATAAAAGATGCAGAAAGTGCCAATAAAGCGAAAAGCGAATTCCTTGCAAATATGAGTCATGAACTGAAGACTCCACTTAATGCCATAATTGGATACAGCAATCTTTTTCTTGAAGATAATACTTTAAAAGATGCTCATAAAACAGGCATAAAAATGATAGAAAAAAGTGCCAGACATCTTCAGGCTATTATAAATGATATTCTGGATATTTCAAAGATAGAAGCAAAAAAAATGGAGATAAACAGTGTAATATTCAATCTTCCTGATTTGCTGCATTTTATTAAAAATCTCATTATGGAAATAGGTAAAGAGAAGGATTTATTCTTTAATTTTATCTGTGAAGAGAACCTGCCTGTATGGGTTTCAGGGGATGAACAAAAATTAAAGCAGGTATTACTCAATCTTATGACCAATTCAATAAAATTTACCGAAAAAGGTAATGTTTCCTTAAAAGTGGAGAAAAAGAAAGAAAAAATCCTTTTCACAGTGGAAGATACAGGTATGGGGATTCCTCAGGATAAATTACAGGAAATATTCTTACCCTTCAGCCAGTTATCTGATTATCTCCATAAAACAGAAGGCACAGGTCTGGGGCTTTCCATTAGCTATAATCTGGTAAAAATAATGGGAGGAAAACTCAAAGTAGAAAGTTCCCCAGGTGAAGGAAGCAGATTCTGGTTTAAAATAGAACTGCCGGAAATTGCCGGAGAAAAATGGCATCAGATAAAACATGAACAGTCTACAATTGCTGATAAAGATAAAACCCTTTTATTCCCTTCTAAAGAAATTCTGGAAAAATTATATCATTATGCCTATACAGGTGATTTAAGAGCAATAAAAGAAGAACTTGAAGTGACTAAAATCCAGGAAGAGTATATTCCATTCTACAGTATTATAAAATCAATGGCTGGAAATTTTGAAATTGATAAAATCACTGAATTTCTAAAAAAAATTTTAGAAAGAAATTCTCGAACTCACCGGGTGTAATATCAAATATGAATTAACTGAAAATTTACCATCTGTAAGGTGTGATTCCTCTAAAATAATAGTTATATTAAAACATCTCATAACAAATGCTTCTGAAGCCACAGGTGACAGTAATGAAACTATTACTGTAAAGACAGGCCTGAGAGAATGTGACAAAAACTATCTATCAGAAAGTCCTTTTAATGAAAACCTTACAGAAGGTCTTTATGTTTATCTGGAAGTAGAAGATAAAGGTTCGGGCATAAAAGAAGAGATAAAAGATAAAATATTCGATCCTTTCTTTACAACCAGATTTTTTGGCAGAGGTCTCGGCCTTTCCGAAGTAATAGGAATAGCTAAAATACACAGGGGAACAGTGAAGATAAAGAGTAAAGAGGGGAAAGGCACAAATGTAAGAGTACTTCTTCCTGCCTGCAAAAAAGAAGATGGGAATTAACAGATTAAGGGATTGTATTTTACCTGTCACCCATTACCCGGTAGTTAACCACGATGATTTTGACGGTAAAGTTCGTCATTGCGAGCGAAGCGAAGCAATCCCACTGGTAGAAGTTAATTCGACGGGATTGCTTCGTCGCTGCCGATCCTCGCAATGACACACATCTTAATCATTGTGGCTGTCTACTAGGGCTTATTGCCAGACACATAATTATAAACAAGGTAACCTGCGCCTGATGCAAGAGCAGTTATTATAACTCCGCTCAAAACAGGGTTTTCCTTTATTAATGTTGAGACCTCTCCAAGACCTTTCTTCGCGCCGGCACATACACTGTCAAAAGCAAGTCCTGCATAAAATGCGGTTTTTTCAGGGACTCCCGCTTTTTCCAGAAGCACCCCTGTAGCAACACCTGCTCCCAGTATGACTGAAGCAGTAACTCCGGGATGAGAGAGCATAAAGTTCTTTACATCATTAGCAACATCACCTGCAGCTTTTCCCGCAGTTTTTGCATATTCACTTACCGTATCGAAGAATTTGTTCGCTACCCCTTTAGATACTTCAGCAGGGTTTCCCGTATTTGATGCCGAGACTTCCTGTTCAAGTTTATCAAGAGACTGAGAAAGTTTTTGTTTCTGAGGCGTATCTGCCACAGGAGGTTTAAAGGCAGGTGAAGTAAGAGCCAGGTTGATGAGGTAGGCAAGACCTCCTGCCAGTCCGAGTCCTATCCCTGCTGCTATAAAAGGATGATCTTTAATCTTCTGCTTAATGGCACTGAGACTGCCTTCTGTGCCGCTCAGGAGATTGGCGGGAACATTATAATGCTGAAGCAATGCTCCCACGGTAATTCCTGCTCCGAGAAGTACCGTAATAGAAACGGCAGGATGTGAAACAGCATATTTTTCCACATCTTTAACTACATCTTCCACCTTTTTACCTGTACTCTTTGCATATTCCTGAATACTGGAAAGCAGATTTCCGGTAACACCTGACGCTTCTTTCTGAATATCAGAGGATTTACTTCCTTCTATGGCTTTTTCTGCATTCTGAAAAACCTGATCCAGTTTCTGATTACCTCCCGTAAGACCTCCCAGGAGGTCGCCGAGACCTTTGGTTTTAGCAAAATTTGCCAGAGCGTTTATATCAGAAAGAGAAGCATCATTTCCTCCTTTTGTAACACTGTCCTTTACATCCTGAGCTTCTCCTCTGGTTTCTGACGGCTTAAATTGCTGCTGAATTTTACCGAGTAAAGAGTTTTTTATCAGATCTGACAATTTTATTCCCCCTTTCCTGGAAATTTCTATGATTTTTTATAATAGCAGATTTATATCGTATAATCTATTAGAAAATGTTAAAATTTTGTTAAAATTACAGAATGGATTCAGTCAGCGCAAAAAAGCAAATTTTTATCTAAATAAAAGGATTTTTTTTTCTGAAAGTTGAACTAACGTTATCAGCACTAAAAAATCTTATTTATAAGGAGAGGTTAAATGAAAAAACATCTGTTAATTATCACAATAATGTCACTTCTTATACTCTTATCAGGCTGCGGTATCTTATTTACCGCTCTAATTCAGGCTATTGCAGGCTCTTATGCCGGATTTGTTTTTGTCCCTGCAGCTATTTTAGCAAAAGAAAATACAACAAAATATGGTATGGTTCTCCTTACGGAGAATCTTCCTCCTGAAGGATATAAAGCTGCCGCAGGAGCAACTGTTTATATAGAAGGAACACTTATAACAAGTCAGACAGGGGATAATGGTTACTTTAAATTAACAGATGTACCGGCAGGTATAAAAGATATAAAAATAACATATCCTGAATTTTTACCTCTTGAAGAACAAATAGTAGTAACTGACCCTAACGCAGGTATTTCAACCTTTAATACGTTAAAGATTATACCGCAGAATGTTCTTATGCCTGTAGGCATAGGAGGAACAATAGAGTTTACCGCCTATGGAGAGACACAGGGAACTATTCCGGTTATACCTGAGACAAACTGGTCAGTCGTAAATGACATAGGCACAATAGATAAACATGGTATATTTACTGCCACAAAAGCAGGAACAGGACTTATTGTAGCAATTGCCGGTTCTAAAAGAGCGGAAGTAGCAGTAACCGTAGTGGAAAAAATCGGAACTATTAAAGGACATGTCACATATAAAGGCAATTCAGTAACAGATTGTCAGATAAAAGTAAATGGTACAAATCAATATACAATGACAGACAGTAACGGTAATTATATACTTCCCGGCATACCTGCCACAGAGGTTACAGTAACATTCACTTCCTCATCTGCAGGCAAAAAAGGTTATGTTACGGTAACAGTCCCTGCCGGAGGGGAAGTAACACTTGATGTAAACCTTGAAGAGATAACTCCTGCCCCGGATCCTCTCACACCGACTCCAACAGGTACTCCTGTTATGCCTGTAGGAAATATTCAGGGTAAACTCCTGGAATATGACGGTGTTACACCTGTAGTAAACGGTTATATAGTTTTTTACAGTTACATCTATCCTGCTATGAAGGAAAACAAAGCAAATCCGAATGCAATAACCACTTCTGATCCGAACGGCCTGTATATTTTCACAGGTATCCCTCAGGGTTCAGGCCTTATAGAGTGCTGGAGAAGTGAAAGTGACTACACGTCAGATCCGAACAATCCTTTTGCAAGGACTGACGTAAATGTAGTTAACGGAACTACTGTAGTTGACATAAAATCCCTTTACGCTCCTACACCTACTCCGACACCTGTTGTCACTGCAACACCTACTCCAGGTTCTGCCTACTGGAATACAAACATGAAAGTAAGTGACGTTCCCGGTGTACCGGCAGGAGCTTTTCCGCGTATAGCCGTAGACGGCGCAGGTAACGGATATGCCGTATGGGCTGATAACAGAAACGGCAATATGGATATTTATTTTTCCTACAGACCTTCAGGGGGTACATGGGGGGCAAATATAAGAGTTGACGATGACTCAACAGGAAAAAATGCACAGAATCCTGACATAGCAGTAGATCCGGGAGGGAATGCCTGTGCTGTATGGGTAGATGAAAGAAACGGCGCCACACAACCGCATATCTACTGTTCAAAAAGACCTGCCGGAGGGAACTGGGGAACAAACGAACAGGTTGACGACAATACAACGGCGACTTCTGTCAGAAATCCTGCCGTATCAGTCTCCTCTGCGGGAATTTACTATATAATATGGGTGGATGGAAGAAACACATTTACGACACCGATTAGCGCCCCTGATATTTATTTTGCTTATAACTCAGGAGGGGGCTGGATAAATCAAAGAGTAACATGGGAGAAAAATACCACTGCTCTGGTAAGCACTCCTGACATAGCAATAGACGAAAATTCGGGAGGTCTTTATGCAATATGGGCAGACAGGAGGAACGGTTATAACGAAATATATGAATCCTATTCATTTTCCGGTTCAGTATGGCAGACATCTGTAAAAATAAGTGATGGCCCTGCCGGAAGCGATGCTCTGTCTCCGAGAATTGCAGTAGACTCATACGGCAATGCAAGTGCTATATGGCAGGATCAGAGGAACGGTGCCGCAAATACTGACATTTACGCTTCTTACAAACCTTCGGGACAGCCATGGGGAACAAACGTGAGGGTAGATGATGCTCCGGGAACAACTCTGGTAGGACTGCCCGACATAGGAGTCGATTCTTACGGTAATGCCTATGCAGTCTGGTCTGACAATAGAAACGGGAACTGGGATATTTATTCATCCTTCAAACCTTCAGGAGGTGTCTGGGGGGCAAATGCACGGGTAGATGACGCTCCCGGAATGACCAGTGTAGAAGAAGCTGCCATAGGAGTCTGTTCTTCCGGAAAAGCACAGGCCATATGGGAAGATCAGAGAAATGGAACTAATGAAATCTATTCTTCTGAAAGTAAATAATACAGCCAGGGCGATAAAAAAATAAGGAAAGGTAGAATAAGGCTTTGTTTAAAAAGTGTAAAAGTATAGTTTTAATTTGAATTTATAATTTATTTCTGTTATAATTTCACATTAACTTATAAATTTTACATAAGGAGATTATTATGAAAAAAATAAGACAGGATAATATTATAGATGACTATCATGGTACAAAGATATGTGACCCTTACCGCTGGATGGAAAATCCACTCCTGCCGGAAACATTGGAATGGGTAAATGAGCAAAACAGAGTAACCTTTGAATATTTGGAAAAAATACCTGTCCGTGAAAAAATAAGGGAAAGAATTAAAGAACTATGGAATTACACTAAATATTCAGTGCCTAAGAAAAAAGGAAAATACCTTTTCTATACAAAAAATGAAGGGCTACAGAATCAATCTGTACTTTACAAACAGGAAGGAATTGACGGTATCCCCTCTGTTCTTCTGGATCCAAATAAATTAAGCGAAGACGGAACAGTATCGCTGGGATTTCAGTGTTACACAGAAGACGGCTCTCTCCTTGCTTACAGTATATCCAGAAGCGGAAGCGACTGGCAGGAAATAAAAATAAGAGATGTAGCAACAGGTGAAGATTATCCTGAAATACTTAAATGGGCGAGATTCAGCGGAGCAGCATGGATGCCTGATAAAAGCGGATTTTTCTACAGCAGAAATCCGCAGCCCGGAACAGTCCCTGCAGGAGATGAATTTTTCTATAATAGTGTTTACTGGCATAAACTCGGCACTTCCCAGGAAGAAGACACAGTCGTTTATGAAAGACCTGATGAGAAAGAATGGGGATTTTCTCCTGCAGTTACAGATGATAATAAATATCTTCTCATCTATATTTCTCACGGATGCACATCAAAAAATCGCCTTTATTACAGAGAACTAAACAGTAAAGAACCTTTTATAAAACTCATAGATATTCCTGATGCAAAATATCATCCCCTTGATAACATCGGAAATATGTTCTATTTCCACAGTGATTTAAATGCACCGAAAGGACGTATTATTGCTATTGATATAACAAAACCGGAAAGAGAAAACTGGAAGGAAATAATACCTGAAAGTAAAGATACAATAGAATTTGTCACCATGATTAATAACCAGTTTTTAATCTGTTATCTTCAGGATGCCAGTAATAAATTGAAAATCTTTAATACTGACGGTTCCTTCGACAGAGATATAGAACTGCCTGATATTGGGACTGTAATGATTGATTTTTCCGGCATTACAGGAAGAAGAGACGATACGGAAATGTTCTTTCCATTCCAGTCATTTCTACGTCCTACATGTATATACCACTATGATTTTAAAACAGGTAAAGCCAGAGAATTCCTTACATCAAAAGTCAATTTTGAAGCATCAAAATATATAGCAAAACAGGTTTTCTTTTCTTCAAAAGACGGCACAAAGATTCCCATGTTTCTGATTCATAAAAAAGATCTTTCTATGGACGGTGAAAATCCTGTCCTTATGGGAGGTTACGGGGGCTTCAATATCAGTCTTACCCCCGGATTTAATGTATCAAGACTTGTATGGATGGAACAGGGAGGCATATCTGCCATAGTAAATCTCCGGGGAGGCGGAGAATACGGAGAAGAATGGCACAGAGCAGGCATGTTAGAGAAAAAACAGAATGTTTTCGATGATTTTATATCTGCAGGAGAATATCTCATAGAAAATAAATATACAAACCCTGAAAAACTCGGTATTTCAGGAGGAAGTAACGGAGGTCTCCTCGTTTCTGCCTGTATGACCCAGAGACCTGATTTATTCGGCGCCGTTATATGCAGTGTCCCCCTTACCGATATGCTCAGATATCATAAATTTACAGTGGGACACAAATGGATTGTAGAATATGGTAACCCGGAAGAAAACCCTGAAGAGTTTAAATATATCTATGCCTATTCACCTCTCCATAATATAAAAGAAGGAGTAGAATATCCGCCCATACTTATTGTAACGGCAGATACAGATGACAGGGTAGTGCCGAGTCATGCAAAGAAATTTATGGCCACCCTTCAGGAAAAATCTTACGGCAAAGCCAGAGCATTTATAAGGATAGAAACAAAAGCAGGCCACGGCCAGGGGAAACCTACATCGAAGCTGATTAATGAATGGACTGATATTTTTGCTTTCCTCTTTGATGTTTTTCAGATGAAATAGTCAAAAAATTTTACCGGTGAAAATATTGACTTTAATTTTTTTTTGAATTAGAATCTTTCGAAGTATGAATAAAAAAATAAGCTGTCAGCCATGAGTTAATTTTTGCTGGTCAAAGCTTAAATAATCAAAAAAACAGGAGGACTTTAGCGTGAAGACATTCAGTTTCAGAGGCCGAGACTACATCGATGCAGAACTCGACTACACAAAAGAAGAGTGGGAGACTCTAATAGAAGTATCCCTTGAACTTAAAAAGAGATTTCTTATGGGTGAGGATATGAGTCATATCCTTAACAATAAAACACTCTTTATGATTTTCTACAATCAGTCCCTCAGAACAAGAAACTCTTTTGAGACAGGTATGACCCACCTCGGAGGACATGCAAACAACCTGGAACCGGGTAAAATATACACTCCGGCTCTCGAAGGGGAAGAAGAAGCATACTCCACAGAAAGAGTATCAGATGTGGCCAATGTGCTCTCCAGAATGGGCCATGGTATATCCATAAGAGCCTATGGAGATCCTGTAAAATGGGTTTATGGAAAATCCAACAGAGTCATAAAAGAATTTGCAAAATATTCAGATATTCCTGTAATCAATATGGAATGTGACAAATATCATCCCACACAGGCCCTTGCCGACCTGGTAACAATAAAAGAAAAATTCGGCCAGTTCAAAGGCGTAAAATTCACTATGTCCTATGCATATTCAGCATCACCTCATAAACCGAGAGCAGTGCCTCAGTCCCTTATTCTTGCTCCCGTAAAAATGGGAATGGATGTAACATTTGCATATCCGAAAGGATTTGAGCTCGATCCGAAAGTTATAGAACAGTGTAAGAAATGGGCAGAAGAAAATGGGACAAAATTCAATATGACCAATGATATGAGAGAAGGCTTTGAAGGAGCAGATGTGGTTTATCCTAAAGCCTGGTGCCCCACTTCTATGCTTGCATTCCCTGAAGAAGGAATAGAACATGATCACAAGAAAGCACAGAAAGAAGTAGATAAATGCAAAAAATGGATCTGTGACAAAAAGATGCTCTCTCATGCATCCAAAGATGCCTATTATATGCACTGCCTCCCTGCCGACAGAGGTATGGAAGTGAGTAATGAAGTCATAGACGGTCCTCAGTCCATAGTATTTGACGAAGCTGAAAACCGCATGCACACCATTATGGCCATAATGGCTTTAACGATGGGCAGCAGAATCTAACTTTTTATAAAAAAATACAGTGGTAGAACATTCTGTTTTACCACTGTATTTTTTTTGCAACAATTTAACTTCATAGAAGGATATCTTCGCGTAAGATTTGAACTATTTTATATAAGAATTGTGAAGGGTGAAGAGTGAAGAGTGAAGAGTGAAGAGTGAAGGGTGAGTAGGGGCGTTTAATTAAACGCCATGGGATTAAATACGCATCACGCATCACGCATCACGCATCACGAACCACCTGTCACGCGTTACGCGTTACGCGTCACGATTTATACAGAAGGAGTGATAATCTTATGGAAGATAATTTCTCGGAAAGATTTAAATCATGGGAAGAAAAAGCACATAAGACAGAGGAAAGAAAAAAACAATTCAGAAACACATCGGATATGGAAATAAAACATCTCTACACACCATCGGGAACAGATTATTTGAATGACCTCGGATTTCCCGGCGAATATCCCTTTACAAGGGGTATTTATCCCAATATGTACAGGAGCAGATTCTGGACTATGAGGCAATATGCAGGTTTTGCCACGGCAGAAGAATCCAACAGGAGATACAGATACCTTTTAGAACAGGGTCAGACAGGACTTTCAGTGGCATTTGATCTGCCCACACAGATAGGTTATGATTCAGACCATCCGTTATGCATCGGAGAAGTCGGCAAGGTAGGCGTTGCCATTGACAGTTTAAAAGACATGGAAATACTCTTTGAAAAAATTCCTCTGGATAAAGTATCTACATCCATGACTATAAATGCACCTGCAGCCATTTTGCTCGCAATGTATATGGCAGTGGCGGAAAAACAGAATGTCCCCCTGTCATGCATATCGGGAACAATACAGAATGATATACTGAAAGAATATGTTGCAAGAGGAACCTATATTTATCCCCCTCTCCCCTCTATGAGAATAATCTGTGACATATTTCAATATGCTTCGGAAAAACTGCCTAAATTCAATACAATCTCCATAAGCGGTTATCACATGAGAGAAGCAGGTTCGACAGCAGTCCAGGAAGTGGCTTTTACCATCGCAAATGCAATAAGCTATGTGGAATATGCCCTGAAGACAGGACTGAATGTCGATGATTTCGCAAAAAGATTATCATTTTTCTTTGCCGTTCACAATGATTTCTTCGAAGAAATAGCAAAATTCCGCGCAGCAAGGCGGCTCTGGGCAAAAATTATGAAAGAAAGATTTAATGCAAAAAAACCTTCTTCTCAGATGTTAAGGTTTCATACCCAGACAGGAGGATCTACCCTTACGGCACAGCAGCCCCATAATAATATAATAAGAGTAACGCTTCAGGCCCTGGCTGCAATAATGGGAGGCACACAGTCACTACATACGAATTCCTATGATGAAGCACTTCAGTTACCGACAGAGGAATCTGTAATGATTGCACTGCGCACACAGCAATTAATCGCAAATGAATCGGGCGTAGCAGATACTGCCGACCCTATGGGCGGCTCCTATTATCTTGAAACACTGACAGATAATATAGAAAAGAAAGCCATGGAATATATAGAAAAAATAGATGAACTGGGAGGAGCAGTTAAAGCAATTGAAACAGGCTACTATAACAGAGAAATAGGAAACAGTGCCTATAAATTCCAGCGTGAAATAGAAGAACATGAAAGGGTTATTATAGGAGTCAATGCCTATGAAATAGAAGAAAAACCTTTCCCATCTCATGCCATATCGGATGAAGGAGAGATATATCAACTGAAAAAGCTGAAAGAACTGAAAGAAAAACGAAACAATTCACAGGTCAGAGAATCTTTGAAAATACTCGAAGAAAAAGCGAGAGGTAAGGAAAATCTCATGCCTTTTATTCTGGATGCAGTAAAAGCCTATGCCACTCTGGGAGAAATATGCGATGTTTTCAGAGAGGTATTCGGAGAATATCATCCCACATTTGATATGTTTTAGATATTTCAAGCTTTAAGGAGGTAAAGAATTATGAAAAAAGTTAAAATATTAATTGCAAAACCCGGTCTTGACGGTCATGACAGAGGCGCAAAAGTCGTATGCCGCGCTTTAAGAGATGCAGGGTTTAATGTAATATATACAGGTATAAGACAGAGTCCGGAACAGATTGTTCAGGTCGCAATAGATGAAGACGTAGATCTTATAGGTCTGTCTTCCCTCTCCGGGGCTCATATGAAGTTATTTAAAAAAGTTCTGGAGATTTTAAAAGAAAAAAATGCAGAAGATATTAAAGTAATGGGCGGAGGAGTCATTCCGCAGGAAGACATTGAAAATTTGAAGAAAGCAGGAATTTCGGAGATTTTCACACCGGGTACTTCTTTACATACCATGGTTGACTGGATCAATCATTCTTTTATATGTAATCAGTAAAAAATAATGGCGGCCCGGGCGGCCGCCATTATTACTGCCCTACTCGTTCCTGTGCCAGTTTTTCAAGAACATATCAGTTCTGTCAGCGGCATTTTGTCGTAGATTATAGTAATAAAAAGGATAATCAAAGCTATGGTAAATGCCTCTGAGTCCACCTGTTAATTTATATAATGCATCTTCATCGGCAGTAGTGCAAATCAATACACCTACGACTTTATTGACACAGGCGTCGGCATACTGCGGAACCTGCACAAATACTCCATTGGGATCAGGCATGAGTGACCCAAGTCCCTGGGAAGTAGTAGCCACTGTTTCGTCTCTTGTCCATGTAATAGGATTTATAACGAGGCCGGGACCTTCATAGAGAATATTGTCTGCGTTATTAACACCGGGAGCTTCAGTGTTGTAAGAAATTATTACTCCCGTATCATCAGGACCTTCGGCGAATTTCAGGTGAGGATTTTTAGCAAGGTAATCCGGTGTAACATAATATCCGATAACATATGCTGCAATCATTCTTTTATACACTTCAGGATTATTTTTCAGGTACCCTGACAGCATATAACACAATATATTCGCTCCCTGTGAATGGGCAGCTAAAATAAAGGGACGTCCATTGTTATAATGCTTTATATAGTAATCGAACGCTTCAGTGGCATACTCTGTCGGTATCCCTGATACAAGTTGTTCTCTTTCTGCCGAAGGCATGGTCAGAGACAGTGCCAGTTGCCTGTAGTATGGCGCATAAATATTAGCTGTGTTCTGGAAAGCAGTAGCCTGCCGTGCAAAAGCTGATTGTGCACCATGTATCATGTTGGGATCATCAATAGCACAAATCTCAGGCGGTCCATTCGGGTCAGTTGCAATCAATGCTGACGGGTAAAGGTAAAAAACATCCACCGGTTTATCTATTGATGAAGGTAATGATAACCAGTGCCCTGAATTAGAATAGATTGAACTTTCATTAATCCCGGGTGTAATATCATCTCCGCAGCCCGGTGATAAAATCAGAAGGACTGCCATCAATGATATCAGGATTTGAATAAATAATTTACTCAATTAATTCACACATCCAATCTGTAAAGATTTCTTAATCGAATCAAATATAATTCAAATTAAGGTGTTGAGTTTTGGGTTTCGGGTTTTGAATTGTTAATCTTTTTAACCAGAAACCCGAAACCCATAAACCTAAAAAATGAGAATTTCTATACTCTCAATTCATACTTTTCAGTATAGTTCAAATTTAATTCTCTTCATATAGTTCTATAGAAGTAAAATGACTTAAAGTAAGAACTAAAATAATAATGGGCAGCCCCATCAACCGGGGGCACCTCGCTATTCGCCCTTAAACACAGGTGTTCTCTTCTCAAGAAAAGCATTGATACCTTCAGTATAATCGTGGCTGTCATAAACCTTTCGCCTCAGTCCCTGAAGACGTTCAAAGGTTTCAGGTGTTATGGGATGGGCATCACAGAGAATACGGAACTGTTCCTTTATGACTGCAATCGCCAGAGGTGAACGGGAGGCAATTGTTCTGGCAATATTAAAAGTGAAATTCTCCAGTTCTTCTGTGGGAACAAGATGGTTTAAAATGCCCCATTTTTCCGCTTTTTCTGCGGGGACAGGATCTGCGGTAAAAAACATCTCTTTTGCTATATTAATTCCCAGCCTCGTGATGAAATGAAGAATACCGGTAGGATTATAAGGAAGTCCCAGTTTGACAGGCGTAATGGCAAAGGTGGATGTAGGATCGCCTATTATCATGTCACAGGTTATTACCAGGTCACACGCTCCTCCCCACACACCTCCCTGAACCATGGCAATTATGACTCCGGGATAATGCTGGACAACCCTTAAGGCTTTCTCCAGAGGACTGTGATAAGGTAAAGGATCCCGTCTTGATTTCGGAAGTTCTGTTACATCATGACCTGCAGACCAGACTTTTACATTCTTTTCCGCTCTCAGAACTATTACGGGTATCCTCTTCTGCTCGAAATCGGCTATGGAAGCGAGCATATCTCCGAGAAGTTCCTCGCTGAAGGCATTCCTTTTTCTGGGATTATTCAGAGTAATAAAACCTATATTATCTTTTATTTCTGTTAAAACAAGAGACATAAAACCTCTCCTTCCTAAAAATTTTTATTAAAAATTCTATAAAAAATTTCATCTGCAATTTTAAAAGGATCGCAGTTCTTTACGGACATTTCATCAATCATCTTATCATTTAAATATCTGTTAAGACATTCGTCTTTAACATGTTTCATTATGAGCCATTCAAGAGTATTTCTGAGAGTTTCTCTTTTATGTTCAGGCGTAAAACTCTTTAATTCTTCAAAAAGCCTGTCATATGTTTCAGGCAAATTCACGCCTGTCTCAAAAAATTTAATCTTCTTATGACCTATTGCACCCATAAGAGCTGTTTTTACAGAATAAGGATCAAGGATATCACATTTTGTAACGGCTATTATATCTGCAATTTCCATTATACCGGCCTTCATAAGCTGTATTTCATCACCTGCCTGAGGCTGAACCGCCATTACTACAAAATCTGAAACAGATGAAATCTCTGTCTGAGTCTGGCCAAGACCGGCAGTTTCAATAAAGATAATATCTGCTCCCCATAGTTCCAGTATGCGGGAAATTACCATTACTTCAGGTGTTACGGATTCTGTTCTCGAAGGAACTGAACGTATGAAAACACCTTCATCTGTATAATGATGTTTCATTCTTATCCTGTCACCGAGTATTGCTCCTCCGCTGAAAGGACTTTCAGGATCAAATGCCACGACACCGACTCTGCAGTTTTTTTTTCTCCCGCTCTTTATAAGACCGTCAATAAGAGTGGATTTACCGACGCCAAAGGAACCGGCAATACCTATATATTTAATTTTCCCTGTCAGGGGATAGACAGAAGAGGAAATTTCTCTTAAAAAAGCCGAAGAATTTTCACATTCACTTATGAGCCTGGCTGTAGCTCTTCTGTCACCTGACCTGATTTTATCTATTACTTCATGAATATTTTTTATATTAATCTTCATAGCTGAATAATTATATCATAATTTTATGTGTCATATATAATTTTATTTTATCTCTTGTTTTTTGGCATATATATAAGGTAATATATACCTGTATCTGAATAGAAAGAACTTTACCGGTAAATAATTCACCGGGCAATGATTATGAGAATCCTTCATACCCTGAGCCAGAAGCCGGAAGCTACAGGCAGCGGCATAACAATAAGAGAAATTATAGCACAATCCCATAAGATGGGACACGGAAATTTTCTTCTTTCCGGTATTTCCGGAGGAGAAACATACAGTTTTCCCGGTTACCTTGAAGAAAACCATATTTTTGTTGAATTTAACAGTAAAAATCTTCCCTATGATGTGGCCGGTATGAGTGATGTCATGCCCTATAAAAGCACAAGATTTTCAGATCTTTCGGAAGAGGATATAATTAAATATGAAGAGGCTTTTCTGGAAAAGCTCATCACTTCTGTGGAAAGATTTAAACCTGACATAATACATGGCCACCACCTGTGGATATTAACAGGACTCATCAAAAGAACCTTTCCGGAAATACCGTTAATTGCTCACTGTCATGGAACAGATCTGAGGCAATTTGTTCTCTGTCCTCAACACAGATACAGAGCTATGTCTGGCTGTTCAAAAGTAGATGGTGTGCTTGTTCTTTCCGGAGCACAGAAAGAACAGGTCATAAAAACATACGGACTTTCTCCTGAAATTGTTTTTCTTACAGGCACAGGTTATAATGAGCAAATTTTTCATAATGGCTGCAAAGAAAAAAAAGGCAAGATAGAAATCCTTTATGCAGGAAAACTCAGCAGAGCAAAAGGTGTTTACTGGCTACTTGAAGCTCTGAATAAAATCAATCGCTTCAAGTGGCATCTACATATGGCAGGAAGCGGTTCAGGGCCGGAAAAGGATGAAATTCTAAAAAAATCTGAAGACATGAAGGATAAAGTGACATGGCACGGCCAGATAAATCATAAAAATCTGGCAGAACTTATGAGAACCTGTCATATATTCGTTCTCCCGTCCTTTTATGAAGGTTTTCCTCTTGTTCTTATTGAAGCCATTGCATCTGGATGCAGAATTGTTACAACAGAACTTCCTGCAGTAACGGAAATGAAATGTGAACAGACTATGCCATTTATAAGCACAGTACCTCTTCCCCGTCTCAAAGGTCCTGATATACCTGTAAGAGAAGATCTGCCTTTATTTGTCGAAAATTTAAAAGCATCACTGGAAGAACAATTATATCTTTCAGAGGACGAATTATGTGACCGGGAAATTACATCTTTACTGAAATACTACAGGTGGAGTGAAGTTTTCAGGAGAATTGAACAGGTTTATGAAGCCATTATCGTGAAGAAAAGAAACAAATTTTTATAAAAAAATTATATAGATATTTTTCAAATCCCTGTTATAATATATAGATAAATTACATATTATCCTCGCGTTACGCATCACGCGTCACGCGTCACGATCTTTATAATAACAGACATGACCGGAAGCGGTCACAACCAGATATGAGAATCGGCATCCAGTGAAGTCGCAAACTTCATCATTCTCATATAAAATTCCTTTTGAGAGGAGACAGGAACATTGTTTAGAGATAAAGATGAAACAGGTGACAGATTTGATTTCCTGCCAGGTTCTTCGGAATTTTCCATGCTGGAAGGAGAAAGAA
>CALARM010000666.1 GCA_937888925.1 uncultured Synergistia bacterium
TTATAATATTACCTTCTTTAATTGACAGAGGCGGATCATCATCAATAGCTTTATCGATAATGTCTCTGATTTTCTGAAGATCCTTTATCTGGCCGGTAAGCTTCTTTAAATACTCTGTTTTAACAGAAGATAATATATATTTCAACTCCGGCAAAACTTCAAGGGAATTTTTAACTGCAAGAAGATCTCTTGCTCCTGCCGAGCCATAGACTATTTTCATAAAAATTCTTTCCAGATCTCTTATCTCCTTCAGTCTTTCCCTGAGTTTCTCTCTGACTTCAAAAGCATGATAAAATTCTTCCACTCCCGAAAGTCTCTGATTTATTTCAGAAATCTTTAACAGAGGCTGTTCAATCCACTGTCTCAGTTTACGGCCTCCCATAGAGGTTACAGTTCTATCAAGTATCCAGAGCAATGTTCCGTAGACTTTACCATCTCTGATGCTGCCGGTAAGTTCCAGATTTCTCCTTGTTCTGCCATCGAGAACCATGTAATCGTAAATACTGTAACTATCAAGTCTGGTAATATTATTTAATATTACTTTCTGCGTATCTTCAAGATAGGTTATAACTGAACCTGCCGCCTGAACTATCTGAGGTCTGTCAGGGAGAGAAGAAATAGAGTTTTTGCAACAGTATTTTAAAAGTTTTTCCCTGCATGTATCATAATTGAAAAAATCATCTGCCCTGATTGTAATGGATGTAAGTTCCTTTAAAAAGGTCATAAGACTGTTATTATTTCTTTCATGTTCCTGTATAAGGCATTCGGCAGGTTTAAGTCGTGTAATTTCACTTTTTAAAGCTTCCATACTGTTATGTTCGTCTGTTATAAATGATACTTTAAAAGCTCCTGTTGAAATATCTGCGACTGCTATAGCCTGCCCTCCCCGGTCTATGACTATAGATATAAGATAATTATTCTGTTTTTCTTCAAGCAATCTGTCTTCAAGAACAGTACCTGCAGTAACTATCCTTACTATATCTCTCTTTACAAGACCTTTAGCTTTTTTGGGATCCTCCATTTGTTCACCAATAGCAACCTTATAGCCTTTTCTAACCATTCTACTCAAATAAGGTTCCACTGCATGATGGGGAACTCCTGCCATAGGGATACGGTCACCGTTACTTACTTCTTTGGAGGTAAGGGTAATACCCAGTTCTTTTGATGTAGTGACTGCGTCTTCTCCATAGGTCTCATAAAAATCTCCTACCCGAAAAAATAATATAGCACCGGGACATTGAGATTTAACGTCATAAAATTGTTTGAAGAGGGGAGTCAAATTATTTAGCTCACTCATAGGAGTCTCCTGACTTTTTCAATTAATTCCACCGGGTCAAAAGGTTTTACTATATATTCTGAAACACCTATATTATAGGCACGACTTATATCTTCAAAATTATCATTTGCTGTCAATAAAACTACAGGTATATCCTCTTTGGATGGTATATCTCTTATCTTCAGATAAAGTTCTAATCCGTCCATTACCGGCATCATTACATCAGTGATTAACATATTAAACTTTTCTTTCTCTGCAATCTCAAGTGCTTCCAGAGCATTATGTGCAATAAGGACATTAAAGCCTGCATACTGAAGGTTCAGTCTGAGTATATGCAATACTGCAGGGTCATCTTCCACAACCAGTATCGTTTTAACAGTTGCTCTTTTTTTCCTTAAAATTTCTTCACATGTTTTTATCAAAGCTTCAGAATCGTAAGGCCTGGCCATGTATCCTTCTACTGAATATCTTTTAGCGTTTATCATATCTTCTTTATCGGTTTTCCCGGAAAGTATAAGTATGGGAATATCTTTAGCCCTTTTATCATGCCTGAGAAGATTGCACAGATGCCACGCTTCCGGTACAGATAAATCCAGGATAATAATAACAGCTTTTGCAGAGCGGCCCTTCTCAAAACCTTCATTTATTCCATGAGCGGCCAGAACCTGAAATCCGTAATTTTCCAGATTTGATTTTAACATCTGAAAAACTCTTCCCGAAGGCTGTATAAGTAATAACTTTCCTTTCATCAAAAGTACTCCTGAATAGTTAACTTTAGTGACATGAGCATAAGCATGTAAAAAAGTCCTGCTCCCGTCACACGTTACGCGTTATGCGTCACGAAAATTACTCCTGAACATTATAAGGTAGAGAAAAACAAAATTTGCTTCCCTGACCGTTCTTTCTTTTTTCTACCCATATATGTCCGCCATGGGCATTAATAATACTTCTCGTTATA
>CALARM010000667.1 GCA_937888925.1 uncultured Synergistia bacterium
CCGGATATTTAACAATATTTTAACAAATTTTCCATGTTTTTTTGATATACTTATAGTATATTTTTATAAAGAGGAAAATTTTCACCCTGGAAAGGAAATTTATATGAATACAATAAAATCAGGACATGTTAAAATAGAAGAAAAAAAGCCGGTAAGCCATAAAAAAACATCAGAGGAATTAAAAGATAAATATGATGAAGTAAAAGATAAAGTGGTAAAAGGTTCGGAAGAAAAAGAACCTTTTCTGACGAATATGGAGAAATTACGTTCTGTCAGAGAGGGAGCTTCACAGGGGAATGTTCCTTCTGCTATGGCATTTATACGCTCTTTTGATAAAAACCTCGGCATAAAAGAACCTTTCTTACAGGAAAAATATGATTTAATGAAAACAGATCCCCATGTGTTCTACAGAGCTACCCCTGCTCTCTTTTACCATGATCTGAAAAATGATTTTGCCTGGATGTCAAAACTTCTTGACAGAACTGCACCGGAAGTGACAATAGACGGTGATGCTCATTTAAGAAATTTCGGCACAATTAAAGGGCCGGATAAAAGTGTCTGCTGGGGCTTAAATGATTTCGATCAGGCAGAAGCCGGTTCTCCCGAATGGGATCTGGAACGTATGGCAGTAAGTGCCGTTCTTACAGGCAGAATGGCCGGAATTGACAGGGAAGATATAAGTAATACTATTGAACATATAGGAAAAAAATATTTTCATACCATAAGAAAAATTGCTTCCGGCGACATTGAGCCACATCCTGCTTTTCTGGCAAAAGATGAGACAGAAGGTAAAATAGACGATTTGATAAAAAAACAGGAAGAAATAAGTCAGAAGGAGTTTCTGAAAGATTATAAAAAACTGAATGAAAATGATGTGCCTGTTTTTATACACAGCGAAGAAATTATCCCCCTGTCATCAGAAATGAAACAGAAAATAGCAAAAGCTCTTTCAGATTATGAAAAAACTGTCGGCAATACTCCGAGAATGAAAAGATCTCTGCAGGTTTACGACATTGCGGAAAAATTGAGAAGCGGAGGAAGCAGTTACGGACTTCCCCGTTATTATGCTCTTGTGGCCAATGCAGATCGGGACAAAGAACCTCTTATACTTGAATTAAAACTATTATTCGAATCCGGAATAAAGGATGAAACAGGAGACCTGAAACTGGGAGACGCAAAAACTGTGGCAGAAGATCAGAGAGCCATGCAGCAGAACAAAGGAAACCCTGTTACAGGATATTGCACGATTGACGGTTGTTCCTATCTTGTCAGGGAATATGAAAGAGAAAAAAAGAATACCCCTCTTGAGGATTTTACCGGAGCAGATGATCTGAAATTACTTGCAAAACAGGCGGCAGAAGTGCTTGCTTTTGCTCATGGCAGAACAAAAAAAGATGCCCGTAAGATAGATGGCTGGGTGAAAGATGACGAAGATAAAGCAATAGCAAACCTTAAGGAATTTGCCTTTGCTTATGCGGATAAGGTGCAGTCAGATTATAATGATTTAAAAAAACAATTTTAAAGTAATGGGACTGCTCTTTTTAGAGAGCAAAATGGGATAATCCCTGCGGTAGAAACTGGCCGCAGGGATTTTTCTTAAGTTCAAAGCTTTTTGTGATATAATATTTATAGGAATTGTGAAGTGTGAAGAGTGAAGTGTGAAGAGAGAAATGTCCTATTCTTTTCACTTTCTGAGAGTGAGGGAGATAAAATGGCACTGGAAACAGGAACGATACTTAACAATATCTATCGAGTGGTAAGGCTTCTCGGAAGCGGTGCTATGGGCAATGTATATCTTGTAGAGAGAACTGACGATGACAGAAGATTTGTCGTAAAGGAACTTATCTTTTCGGAAAGTTGCGGAATAGATGCAGATACGGCAAAGGAGATTTTTTTTCGTGAAGCAGAATTCATGGTTAAATTCAATCATCCCGGCCTCCCGAAGACATATGGTATATTTACTGAAAAAGAACTCTATTATCTTACAATGGACTATATAGAAGGGAAAACCCTGGAAGAGATTCTGAATGGTTCGGAAAAACCTCTCACGGAAGAAAAAGCTATCAAATATACCGTAGAACTCTGTGAAATTCTGGATTATCTTCATAATGGTTTTAATGTCCCTGTAGTATACAGAGATTTAAAACCTTCCAATATAATAATAACACCTGATGACAGGGTAAAACTCGTAGATTTCG
>CALARM010000668.1 GCA_937888925.1 uncultured Synergistia bacterium
AATTCAGCAGTTAGCTTTTATAAGAATTATATAGTTGTTGAATTCTATTGTTCATACTATTTACATGGCCAGGTTTTGTAAGGTTTTAGCTGATGACTAACCGCTGAACGCTTACGAGTTAATTGAGTCACATGTCATGCTTTATGAAAAGAACAATCTTATGGGACATAATGTATGGATAGATCTGATAAATAGCAGATTATGTTTTTTATCTGTCATTTTTACTTTGATTTTTCTGGTTTCATTGTCTGCCTGTGCATATGAAAAGATTGGTTTTCTGGATAAAGGTCTTTCTTTTTTTAAGGAAGGCCTTTATGAGGAAGCCGTTGAAGAATTTGAACATGCGGTGACTGTTAACCCCGATGACTGGAAGGGTCATTTTTATCTGGCAGAATCTCTTTATAGCCTCGGAAAATACGATAGAGCAATTATAGAATATAAACATGCAATTACCTGTTATGGAGAGCCGTCTGTAAAACTTCATAATAAACTGGGAGATACCTATCTTGCCCTGGGACAGTATGAACATGCAAGAGATGAATATCTTCTGGTTCTTTCTATGGATATGAACAGTGAAGAGGCTCATTGCAATCTCGGCTGTGTTTACCAGCATTTTAATCTTATGGATAAGGCTGCCGAAGAATTCAAGGAGACTATTCGTATTAATCCTGAGAATTATCTTGTATATAACAATCTTGCCATTACTCTTGCCAACTGCGGAAAAACCGGAGAAGCTATTCAGTATTTAAATAAAGCTGTAGCATTAAATAGTTCCTACAGTGATGCTTACTATAATCTTGGCAATATATACAGTATGGAAAAAGATTATATAAATTCCATAAATGCTTATCAGAAAGCTCTCGACCTGAGTCCCGGCAATTATAAGATCTTATGTAATCTCGGTACATCTTATTATAAACTTAAAGATTCGTCATCTGCTATAATGTGCTGGGAAGAAGCCATAAAGATCAATGCAGGAGATAAACTTATACTTTATAATCTTTCTCAGGCTTACTATTCAAAAGGAGAGCTTGATAAAGCTATAAAAAATCTGGAAGAAGTCATATATATAGATCCTTCTTTTAAATCTGCATACTGGGATCTTGGCTATTATTATTTATATAAAGGTCATATTAAAGGTGCCTTAAGTATGTGGTATAAAGGGCTTTTTCAGTGACCAGTGAACAGTGAAAAGTGACCAGTAAAGCTTATTTATATTTTATAGTATGGTCTTTTACATTAAACTATAAATTTATGGTAACTGATAACTGGTAATTGTTAACTGATAACTGATACCGGAGGTGTACTATATGAAAATTGATTATAGGCCGGCTTTTTCCTATCCGTTTAGAGGAAAAAACCTGCGAAGGAGACTTCTTATAGGATGTGCCTGTTCTCTTATATTACCTCTGATTTTTGGTTATTTTATAAGGGCTTATAGAAAAATACTTCACGGGGAAGACAGTGAACCTCCTGAATGGGATGATATGATGGACATATTTTCCCAGGGTATGATAGGTCTTTTTATAGTAATAATTTATCTTTTTCTTCCATTTTTGTTGATTTTAATCGGTTATCTCCTGACAGGAGGAGGTTATTATGTTATTTCCTCACAGGGAGTAATTTCATTTACAGGTATATTATCCCTGATGGTTGTTTTGGTTGGTTTCCTTTTATTTTTTCTGGCTCTTATATTGCTTCCAATGGCTCTCGCCTTTTATGCTGACAGTCTGGATATTATGGAAGCCATTAATCTGCCACAGGTAGCCGGAAAGGTATGTGATAATATAGAAAATTATTTTATGGCCCTTATTGTTTTTTCATGTGTAGCTCTGGCTGCCCTGGGAATATTTATATTTATATTACCTCTCTCTATATTTTATCTTTACCTCTTTTTTGCTTATGTTTTTGCCCGCGTAGCAGTAAATAGCGAGCAGGTCTCTAAATAATACCGAGGTTTTTAAAATATATATGAATTCTAAAAGATGTATATAATTCAACTGCTGCCAGTACAAGAGAAGGAAGAAAAAAATAGAGAAAACTTTTCCAGTCTTTTATAGTTTTTTTATTCCATGGTGGTACAAGATACAGCAAAACAGAGTTTACCATGATGAACATCGTTATAATACCAGATGTGATGAACATGGTGAGTATATAATACAGAGGACCATATTCTGTTCTTATTATAAAAAAGAGCAATATGATCATTATTATCCAGATAAGAAAAGAGCTTTTGTTTTTTGTAAATACTTCCTCTGAGCTATATCTGTAAAGGAGAGAAAATACACATGGTGCTATTAATATGGACGCCCCGGCACCTGCAAGGAGACCTGTCAGCAATCTTATCTGATTGTTTGTTTCTCTTATATGTAGATAAGATGTTCCTCCGTCCAGTACAAGTGTTCCTATGAATATTGATGCAGTAATCAAACCATAAGTGGGAGGCATACCACCTTTTATTTTTTTATTTATTACAGTCCAGTAGAGTAAAGATATGATAAAAGCTGTATAGGTGCCGGTATCTCTGGCACATACCATAAGAGGATGACCGTTAAAGTGGAATGTTCTTTCATCTATCTGATGGCATACACCTGTACCGATATTATAAAGGAATGAAATGATATGCTCTATGATCATCGTGGCAGATATTCAAGCAGATTTTCCAGAAGTTTTAATCCGAGCAACCACGATATAAGTGTTATAATAGAACCTGTAAGGCTCAATCCATTGAAAATAATTCCTATAGTTGCCAGTTCTCTGCCTCCCTGCGTATCAGGATTGTCTTTTATTTGTTTCCTGCCGAAAAACGTCATCATCAGACCTGTAAAGCCGAGTATACCCGGTATATAGAGACCTGTAACAGGAGATGTGCAGCATGTCAGCAGACTGCCTATGCCGAGGAGCATCCCTCCTGCTGCAAGACTGTTTGTAGTCCTGTCTTTTTTACTCATATCATAGAGACTATTTTCTTCTACCGGTTGAATATCTGTTATTGTTGTATCAGAATCAAGAGGAGTGTAACAGCTTTCACAGGAAGAAGCATTATCTTCATTTAATTGACCGCATCTGGGACAAATCATGATTAAGTGACCAGTGAACAGTGACCAGTTATCAATATGGTCGGTCATTACTCACTGTTTCTACCTCTCATTTCTTAAATATTTAAAAAATTCCTCTCATCACACATCACAATTTTATTGACCTGTTCCATAGAGAGAAGTTATTTTCCATACTGCATCTATTACTGCCATTGTAATTGAACCTGCAAGTCCGATTATACCGAGTATTATAGAGACTCTGGCCAGTTTTTCTCCTTTTTGATTGTTATTTAAAATGTGCTTTTTAGCCATAATACCTGTTATTATGGCACCTATGGAATCCAGTATGCCCATCGGATAACATATACATACTACAATCCCTGTAATCCCAAGAATAAGACTGACTATAGACAGAGGATTATATTTCCTTGTATCTTCAGGAGGATTGAGTTTTGCATATTCTTCTTCTTCCGGATATATATAGGCAAAACAACTTGTACAGTTCAATGATAGATCAGAGTTTATCTGACCGCAATAGGGACATTTCATTGCAGATTTTTTTAAACCTCCTTTTATCAGTGACCAGTGAGCAGTGACCGGTGAATACTTAGTACCGCTCCAAATAAGTTCGTAACCATTTTATCAGCTTCTGCCAGACAGGCTCTTACGAAGAAAAATAATTTGC
>CALARM010000669.1 GCA_937888925.1 uncultured Synergistia bacterium
AGTGCTTCCAGTATGGAATCTGTGGCTTCATAGGTATTTCTTCTGTATAATTTCATAAGGGCATTATAATGGCTGGCAAAGAAATCTTTAAAAAAATCTGAAGGTATGGTCTCACTGTAAATAATTTTGTGCCTCTCAACCGGCCCGGACGGATGGTCTCCAGGCAATCTGTCAAATATATTTTTTTCCTCTACCATAATATCATCAAAATTTCTTTCCTTCAGACTGTTATAAAAAATCTGGATATGATAATACAATCTGGACTCTAAAAGAACATTCTTCATAAAAATCAAAGGATTGGTCGAACAGACTATTTTATCTGCTTTACTTCCGGCCCTATCCAGATAATCGAGAGATTTCATAAGCTCTTTCCCGGTAAGGTATAAACGTCCTAACAGTAACAGATCGATAAATTCTTCATTTAATTTGAGAGAGTCATCAATTTTAAGGGCTTTCAGTGCATATGCTATACTTTTCTGAAGTTCTCCTCTGTTAAACTCGGCCCATACTAAAGCGCGATAGATTCTGCCTTCAAGGATCCTGTTATTAATATGAGTGCATAAAGAGAGGGCATTTAAAAATAATTCATATGATTTTTCATAATCATCCCTGATAAAATAAGCCATTCCAACTTCATAGTAAATCAGAGCCTGATCGGCTTTGCTGGCGAATTTCTTTACAAAACGGATAATTTCCTGAATATAATAATTATAGTTTACTTCATGGTCACCGGGGGAAAGCTCTCTCAATCCTTCTACAAGCTGGGTTATTACAAGAGGATTGTAAATTTTCTTTTTAATTTGCAGCAGTTCTATTGAACAGGCAAGTCCCGTTCTGTACATTTCTTTTGCATAATAGATGGAAGAAATCTGTGTAAAAGCAATACTCAGGTGAGAATGAGTTACTGTAAAATGTTTTCTTGGAAAATCTTTCAGAACATTTATATTCAATTTCTGTATAAAAGAAGGGATACCGGATGTAAAACATACAGTTCCCTTATCGGCACAATCTATATCTCTGTAATGCTGTGAGAGTGTGTCAAAGAGATATTCTTCATCGGCAAGTTCCACTTCTTCAGATTTAACCTTTAAATTTCTTGCAAAAAAACTCTGTACCGGTTCAGAGCTATCTTCTTCCTGAAGCTGCCTTATCTGAAAAAGTAAAGAAAGCATACCCTTTTTACTGGAAAGTTTCTGAAGTAATTTTAAAGAAATATTAAAGCAATCAAGGGCTTTTTCCTTAAGACCGACGTTTAAAAATATCTTTCCCGAATAAAAATGCATTTCAGAACAGGCCTGAATTCTTTCTCTTTCTTTCCACTGAGACACTGCATCTATAAAATATTTAAGTCCCTTATCAGGTTCATTGAAATACTGGTATATAGTGCCGAGATGAAATTTTGCATAAGCAACGGGAGAATTAATTTTATCCCTGTCCTGTTCACAGAGTTTGACTACTTCCAGAAAATTCTTCAATGCTTCTTCATAGTTTTTCAGGTTTATATTTATATAACCCATCCAATTCAATATCTGAACCTGGGATTTGCTATCTCCGAGATTTCTATAAATAGAAAGAGACTGTTCAAAATAATCAAGTGCTTCCTTTGATTTATTTCTATGATATTCAATCTCCCCTATGGCGCTTAAATTAAGGGCATAAAGGTCTTTTTTATCCAGTATGCGACTTAAATCAATAGCTTTTTTATGGTATTCTATAGCTTCTTCATATTTCTTCTGCGATTTATAAAGATAGGCAATCAGATTATATAGCTCACAGAGCTTATCATCTGTTTTTTCTTTTTCATATATTTTTTCTGTTTCAAACAACAGATCTCTGGCCTGTGAAAAATCTGACTGAAGCTGTACAAGCTGAGATTTTAAAAGTAAAGATGATGTTTTAATACGATTATCATCAATACAGGAAGATGCCATGATAGCAAGATCTGCTAACTCTATGGAAAGGGGAACTTCTCCCTCGTCAAGTAATATCTTTGCATGTAAGATAATAAGTTCTATAAACTGCGGATTTAAATGTTTACTATGTTTTTTAATATATACAAGACGGGATAAATAATCGGAATAAGAAGAAAATTCGCGAAACATTTCTTCTGCTTCAAACATATAAATGCCTTCCCCTGACCAGTGACCAGTGACCAGTGACCAGTAACCGGTGAATAATATTCACTGCTTATCTAAAAAAAAGTTTAACACAAATCAGAATATTTTGCAATATTTTAAAGATTATCATAATTTCGTAATGGGTAATGAGTAATGCGTAATGGGTAATGCGCAGAAATACAACAGTTCATATTTCTCCCGTCACGGGTTACCCGTTACGCTTCTTCAGAATCACTCCGTGAAAGGACCGTCCTTTTCTCTGATATTTCCTCTCAAAATTTGTGCCTACCAGTTCACCTTCACCGGCTGCTTCGGGAGAAGAAAAGGGAAGACACAGAAACAGGTCTTCCACTGAAGAAATGTGCTTTTTTATCCATATAAAATAATCGTCATGATCTGTTACAATTCTTATCAGACCGCCCGGGGCCAGAATTCTATGCAATTCTCTCAGGTTATTCTCCTGAATAAATCTTCTTCTGTTATGTTTTCTTTTAGGCCATGGATCGGGGAAATATATATGTATCTGCCGGAATGTTTCATCACATACATGGTTTTTTATAAAAGAAAGAGCTTCTGCATTTACAATTTTTATATTCTTCAAATCTTCACGACGGGCCAGATCTGCTGCATAAAAGGAATACTGTTTTGCATATTCCAGGCCTATATAATTTACGGAAGGAACCTTCCCTGCCTGTCGAAGTAAAAATTCTCCTTTCCCTGTGCCTATCTCCAGTTCCAGAGGCAGGTCATGTCTTTCCCCGGCGAACCAGTTTCGCAAATCAACCTTCTCACCTTCAGGAAGATTATCAGTAGTCAAACCTATATCGCCAGTATCAAGTGTTTTTTTATACAATCTCGGTCTCATAAGTTAAACAACCTTCAAATAACAGTTATAGTCTCTTTTACTGAAACATACGAAATAAACTTTTTCTATTGACTTATTTCTTGAAAGGAATTCTTTTGTTTCCTTCAGAGCTATTTTTGCTGCTCTTTCTATTGGAAATCCGTAGGCTCCTGTACTGATTGCAGGGAAAGCTATTGTTTTTATCATATATTCCTCTGCAATAGAGAAACAGCTTCTATAGCACCTGGCAAGTAAATCATCTTCATTTTCGCCGCCGCCGCGCCATACCGGGCCGACTGTATGAATAATCCATTCAACAGGAAGGTTATAACCTTTTGTAATCTTTGCCTGTCCTGTGGGACAACCTCCCAGTTTTTCACATTCCTTAAGAAGCTGTGGCCCTGCCGAAGAATGTATGGCACCGTCTACACCTCCTCCTCCCAGAAGTGAAGTATTTGCGGCATTTACAATTGCATCGACATGCAATCTGGTTATATCGTCGTGGATGACTTCTATTCTATTTAACATCTTAATAACACCTTCCATTAAAATTAGGTTTTGGGTTTCAGGTTTTGGGTTCCGGGTTTTTAAGATTTCTAACCCAGCACCTCACACCTATAACCCTTAAGATCTGAGTAGCATCTATTGCCAGTTGCTATTCATTGACACATCTGATATAATAATCATAGAAAGATATGCTCCTACAGAGGTTGCATACATACTTACTCTGGTAGCAGTAACGTCAAAAGCAGCCTTAACTTGCATATCTTTCAACTTTTATCTCCCTGTTTCTTTCTTCCCCTGCTTTTCTTCTTCGGCTTATCTCCCAGATTACAGATCATACAGACCTTCTGTCCCGGTTCCATAAAAACATTGCACACAGGGCATGGCTTCCACCCCTTCATTTCTTTCCATACCCTTATTTTGAAGTCCTTTTCCATGACAGACTTCATCTGTTCCCTGAGTTGTTCATCTTTAATAAATTTAACCTGTTCGTCTATGAGACAGACCGTATCGGACGGGAGTTGTATTCTGCCAAGTTGAAACTCATCGGGATATTTATATTTATTAAAATCAAGTGTAAGCTGTTCTACTTTTTCTTTTTTTTCGCTGTCAGGTATTTTTTTTCCTATTTGAAATCTAATGTCTTTAACCAGTTCTTCCCCTGTGAGTTCAAGGTATCCTCTCAGTATCTGTTCTTTCATGAAACTGAGTTGCTGGGCCCAGGAAGAACTGGAAACCATGACTTTTAAAATACCGTTTTCCAGCCTGTAAGGAGTTGTATGACCTGCTATTTTAGGGCCCACTATAAAATTCCAGAAAGGAAAAATCATATTTTCTCTGGCTTTTGCTGCAATATTCGGATTATCAAAAGCGCCATGTATTAAATCTTTAATTGAATAAACCAACTGTAATTTTCCCTTCCTTTATCTGGAAAAAAGATGCTTCCTTTGAAGCGAAATAATCTGTAATATGGTTTAATGTAATAAAAATCTGTCCTTTACCTTTTATATAATTTAAAAGACTGAAGCTTCTGTCGTTATCCAGTTCTGACATAACATCATCAAGTAACACGACAGGATGTTCTCCTGTTTCGTTGAATAGAAGCTCTCTTTCTGCGAGCTTCAGCGCTATGGTTACTGTTCTCTGCTGTCCCTGGGAACCAAAAGTTTTGAGAGGTCTTTCATTCAGAATGATCTTTAGATCGTCCCTGTGAGGACCTGCAGATGTAGAACCATATCTTATATCCTGATTTCTCTGTGACAGAAGATGATTGAGAAAATTTTCTTCCCCGGACACAGAGTTATCTTTTTCTATGGTAGAAAAATACTCTAAAGAAAGATTTTCCCTGTTATTACTTATATCCCGGAGGATACCCCTGGCCAGTTCCTGAAGTTTCTTTATAATCTCAATTCTGCTGGAAATCAAAAAAGAACCGTATCTGGCTAACTGTTCATCCCAGACCTGGAGTAATCTCTTTTTTTCTTCATAATCCATAGCAGATCTGAGCAGAGTATTTCTCTGTTCCAGAACTTTATAATAAAGACGGAGATTCTCACAGTAAGAAGGTGATAACTGTGTAAGTTCCATATCAAGAAAACGCCTTCTCACACCGGGACTGCCTTTTATAATTTCAAGATCATCAGGAGAAAACATAACGGCATTTACTGTCCCGACCAGTTCCGTAGCAGTTCTGACAGTTTTATTATTAACTTTGATTATTTTTGAAGAGCTTTTAGCGGAATTTTTTGAGATAAGGACTTCTATATGTATTTTTTCTCCGTGAATACATGTAATTTCTGCTGCTACTCTGGAAAAATTCTCCTCCCAGTTTACAAGTTCTGTTTCTTTTCCTGCACGAAAAGATTTACCTGTTGTAAACAAAAAGAGAGCCTCTAACAGATTACTTTTCCCCTGAGCATTTGCTCCGAAAATAACATTCAATTCAGGATGAGGCTCCAGGTGTGCTTCTCTGTAATTTCTAAAATGAATAAGAGTAAGCCTGTTGATGTACAAATATCTATTTCCTCACAAAAAATCAAAGAGTTTAACCCACTATCCCTGTTTCTTCTTATTGGTGCCTTTTCTTCTCTTCAGTTTATTCCTCTTTTCTTCTATTTTGCGAGCTCTATCTTCCATTTCCTTTTTTATAGAATCCTCAAGTTTTCCTTCAAACTCGCCAAATACTCCAGCTGAATAGGACTGCAATTTCTCCCAATTAATTTTCTTCAATTTTTTACAGTACACCTGCCTCTCTTTGTAGCGAAAATTTAATCTTATAATAACAAAGGAGGATAACTTTGTCAAACAAAAGGCTCAGGATTTGACAAACAAATCTCTAAATGATAAAATTATAAAAAATTGATTATAATATCTCTGCAAAGCCTCATATAGTGTAATACTTCATAATTTATTAAAATTTAAAAAGTCAGAAGGCTTTATTTTTATTGGAAAGGAGAAAGTGATGAGGAGCAAAGCCGATCCCCATATTCATACAGGTGCGAGCGACGGGTTTGAAAGCCCTGAAGAAATAATGAATTATGTTGTAGAACATACGGATCTCCATGTCATAGGATTTGCTGACCACAATACTATTTCCGGTGCTGTAGCCGCTTTAGAGTATAAGAAAAAGCACCCTGTAACATTCAAAAATCTTGATATAATAATCGGGGAAGAAATAAGCAGTAAAGAAGGTCATATTATAGGGCTTTATCTGGAAAAACCTGTTTCTCCTCATATGAGTGCCGCTCAAACAGTAGATGAGATACACCATCAGGGAGCTATTGCCATTGCTCCCCATCCTTTCAATCTGGTTTTAGGTTCTAAAGGGCTGGAAGCTGTAGGCACTCTCGTAAACAAACTCCCTTTCGATGCAGTTGAAACGAGGAATTCCAACCCGCTCCAGCTTTTCTCCAATTATCTGACAGAGGCAGTAAATTATTTTACAAAAAAACTGCCTGTAACAGGTGGAAGCGATGCCCATTTTCTATCATCTGTAGGCAGGTGTTATACTACTTTTGAAGGAAGTACGGCTACGGATTTCAGAAATTCCATAGAAAAAAAACTGACCAGGGCATGCGGTTTCGTATGGGGGCCCGTATGTTTTACCCGTTTTCTTCTGGAACAGAGAAGAAAGGGCTTTAACCTGAAAAGCCGGTATTCTCAATTTCAATCTTCCAGAAACGATCTCTTTATAGAGGTAGCAGATATGCCCGGTATAAACCTGGTCATATTGAGATGTGCAGGAAACCTGGGAGGATATAATGCAGAAATATTAAATGAAAAAATAAAATCCTTTATGAACAGGGAAAAATTAAATCTCATAGTAAACCTGGATAAAGTGCCTTATATAGACAACAGAGGTCTTTCAGCCCTCAGTTACGCCTTTGAATTTGTCAGGAAATACCGGGGTAATTTCATATTATGCAATCTCCAGCCACAGGTAGAAAATGTCCTGAAAGAGCTTGAAAAACTGGATGACTGGTTTGAAATTTACCCGGAAGAAGGAGATGCCATAGTAGAT
>CALARM010000670.1 GCA_937888925.1 uncultured Synergistia bacterium
AAAGAAAGGCACCTATCCGGAAGAAGATCCTGTAGCCTCTCTGGATGTTGCCATACTTCAGGAAAATCTCCTCGAACCGATTTTAGGCATTAAAAACCCCAGGGAAGATAAAAATATAGATTTCATAGGTGGTATGAGGGGACTTAAAGAACTGGTGAAACTTGTAGACAGCGGTAAATTTAAAGTGTCTTTCGCCATGTACCCCACTTCTATGGAGCAGCTTATGAAGGTGGCTGATCAGGGGAAGGTTATGCCCCCCAAATCTACATGGTTTGAACCGAAACTGAGAAGCGGCATGGTTGTCCATCTGTTAGAAGATTAATAGTGAAAAGTGAAAAGTGAATGGAAGCCCATTCACTTTTCACCTGTCAGTATTTGCCACCCGGTGCTCCGACATTAAAACCTGTAATCAGACCTCGTGATTAGATTTTTTGCTCTGACTCTTTTTATTAAAATTCTCTTCCGCAACTGTTGCAGTATTTGTTTTGCCCCTTACTTTCTTCCCCGCATGACTGGCAGATTTTTTCTTTTCCTGAACAAGAAAAATTACTTTTCATATTGTTTACAGAAGGCTGATTATTTATTACACTTTTAGGTTTTAATCTTTCTTTCGGGGGAATTTTATCGGTGTATATTATATCACACCCTATCATATCCGCAATTTGCAAAGCTTTATCTCTCAATAATGACACATCTTTATTGAATTGATAACCTAGTTCTTCGGGCATTGATACAATTTTAGTGTATGTCTGTGAAACTTGCGTATTAGAAAAATAAATCGTAAGAGTAAAACTGGTACAATACCGGCTTGATATTATTATGCTTTCACTATTCAGTTTTATATAATCTACTTCATTAAAGGTGGAGTAAACATATATTTTTTTCCAGAATAAAAAATTATTGTATTCCAGAATATATTCTCTGTCAGGTTCTATCATTAAATAGTCATCTGTAAAATATCTGAGCAATCCGAAGACTATAAGAGAGATAAGTGCAATAAAAATACCTGTTATTACTACATTAGGATGAATTGGACCAATTGAACCACGTTTTAAACCCAGACCTATAAACACTATAGCAACTCCAACTCCAATACCTCCAAGCATAAGAACCAATAAAACGGTTTCTCTTTCTGTTTTTATATCAAATTTAATTGCTTCAAATTTTTGCTTCATAATTCTCCTTCATTTTTTCTGGTATGGCTCCAAGTTCTGCTCTCAGTTCTTTAATTTTCTGGTCTACATATCTATTTTAAAATTAAAGTAAAATTTGATTTAATTATATTATATCTTCCCGTATAGATGGAAAACAAGTTCCATTTAATGTCACAAATGATGTCGCAAATTATGAAATATTTATTTCTTCATTCTATATTGACTCGCAATCTTCAAAATTTTTTTATTATAGTGAAAAGTAACTAAAATCCCGTTTTTTCACTTTTCGCCACGTACCACTCACTATAATTCCCTGCTTGACAATATTCGGTTTTATTGTTAAAATAATATATGTAGACCGTACGACATAATAAAAGGAGGGATGATAGCTCAATGGCGAATCGTAAGACTGATACCCGTGAAAAGATACTTGTCACTGCTTCACGTCTTTTTAAATTACGCGGATATTCTGCAACAGGATTAAATGATATTTTGAAAGAAAGCGGCGCTCCGAAGGGCTCTTTTTATTATCATTTCCCGAATGGCAAAGATGAACTGGCTCTGGAAGCAATCAGACGTATGAGCCAGCATATTCAGCAACAAATCGAACATACCTTGATGGGAGTGGAAGATGTGAAAGTGGCATTTCAAAATTTTGTCCGCCAATTGGCAACAAAAGTTCTTAAGGAAGATGAATTATATTATTCTATCAGCATTTTAGCGCTGGAAACATGTTTTATGAATGAACCTTTACGACTGGCCTGTGTCGAAGCTTTTGAAGCATGGCAAAAGGTTTTTGAAAAAAAATTAACACAGAGCGGTCTTACAGAGGAACGGGCCGGTGAATTAAGTATCATTATTCAATCCATGATCGAAGGAGCCAATATTTTAGCTGTTACTACCAGAGATAATAGGCCATTATTAAAAATTGCCGACGAAATACCGGCAATAATCCAATAGTAAGCCGGAAGTTAATGCCTCCTGTATTTAGATTCATCTTCCTGTGTATAGTGGCGGAAATATATTCCTCTTCCCGGTGTATACTGGGGCCAGAAACCTTCATCTACTACTCCGGTAGAAAGGTGGGAGTTTTCCATACCGCAACATAAAGTAAAATTATCAGGAAGTGAACTGGAGATATATTTATAAGTCATAGAAGATACAGGGCATTCTGGAAGTCTTTTTATATAGGGTTCGGCAGTAATATAATCAAGAGAAGGGGGATAATTTCCTTCATTCTCAGTTGCATACATTTCAAGTGCCGTAGCAATATTTTTTAAATTACTTTCACAGCAGGCAAGCTGTCCTCCTGATCTTGCTTTCAGGCTATTCGGTATAAAAACAAAACAAAAGAGACTATAAAATAAGAAGACACCGATTGCCACAGGTTTAAATCCTATTTTTTCTCTCCTGTCTCCACGGACGGAAAAAAATCTATGATAAAATGAATAGATTAAATGGAAAATGGACCAGCTATAGGGAGATAGAATAATGGAAAAGACTAATAATAGAATTATATATTCCAGAGGATTTTCGTCAAATAGCCTTTGACTCTTTTTGATGGACATAGGGCTGATCATATGTAAATGAACAATAAATGCCAGAATAATTGATACCGGAATTATAAGTATTTTATTTGCATATCTATAATGATAAGATTCACTGTAATCGCTGCGTGAGTAAGTGTTTGTTATACTTTTAAATGTATAAATAATACCTTTTAATAAAAGCCATATTATAAAAGCCCAGAAAATAATAGCTATATTACAGAAGATAAGACCAAAGATAAGTTCTGAAATTAAAGAACTTATATGTTTGTAATTACGTGTATAATTTATAATTAATCCCCCGTTAATAATAATCATAATAATAATAGTAGTTACAAATATTATCCTTGTGATAGGGGAATATTCATTTATTTTTTTCTTTTTTGCATTGATAGAGACCTTTACGATAGCCCACAGGGTAAAGGCTACAACGGCTATAAAGATAGACAGGAGAATATATGCCATAAAGGGCGTACGAAGATCAAACATTAAAGCATTTCCTGTAAGTATTGCTATAGATGCCAGGGCAATCATTATTTTAGAGAATGTTGATATTCCTGGTGAAGAAGATTTTTTAAAAGAAGATCCATATTGTTTAAGATATTTTTCCAGAGCTTCTTTAAATTCCATTACACTGATATATCTTTTAACAGGGTTTAATTCTATTGCTCTCATAACAGTGTCTTCAAGTTTTCTGTCAGATAATTCCATATGAGGGAATGTAAAAGGTTTTATCGTGGGATCATAGCCAGTAAGCATCTGAAATAATATTACTCCCAGACCGAATACGTCTGATTGAGGGCTGGTCTGGCCCCTTCCTTTATACTGTTCCGGTGCTGCATAGCCGGGAGAACCGTAACTGAAAGTATCTGTATTTTTATCGGGATTATAATAACGGGCTATTCCGAAATCTACCAGTCTGGCCTCACCTTTCGGCGTTATAATAATATTAGAAGGTTTTAAGTCCCTGTAAACAATGGGGTTATGGAATGAGTTATGAAGATAATCCAGAATTTCAGCCA
>CALARM010000671.1 GCA_937888925.1 uncultured Synergistia bacterium
CATACCCTTGCCATTACGGACGGACTCACACAGCTTTATATACACAGATATTTCCAGATACGTCTCGATGAAGAGATACTTCGTTCAGAACGTTACGGTTATCAGTTTGCCCTTATAATGTTTGATATAGATCATTTCAAGAAATTCAACGATACATACGGCCATCAGCAGGGCGATATAGTCCTCATAGAAGTGGCAAAAGCCGTAAGAGACAGTTCCCGTACCAACATAGACATACCGGCCCGTTACGGAGGAGAAGAATTTGCTATAATTCTTCCGGAACAGAGTGCCCAGGGCGCGAAGATATATGCGGAAAGATTGCGAAAACTCATAGAACAGAAAGAATTCCCCGGCCAGGCTACTCCCCTTCATGTGAGTATAAGTATAGGTGTGGGCACTTACCCCATGGATGCCTCTGCCAAACAGGAGCTTATAAAGAGAACAGATGAGGCTCTTTATTATGCCAAAGAGCATGGCAGAAATCAGGTATGGACAGTTCAGGAAATGGTTCAGAAAATGGCTGAAGAAGAAAGCGGAAAGAGTGAAAAGTGAAAAGTGAGTAGTGAAGAGTGACGGGTGAAGAGTGAAGAGTGACGCGTTACGCGTTATGCGTGACGGGAGGATACTAATTGTTTTAACAATTTGCCGGAGTTGTTTTTCTCGCAGTCCTTGAGCATTGTTATATATGAAAATCTAAAAATCCTTGAAATCCACGAAATCCCTGAAATCCCTAAAATCCCTGTACTGAGATAGTTTTTTCTCCGTGATAAATAACCATACCGGGTTTTGCTCCTTTAGGTTTCTTTACATATTTCACGAAGGTATAGTCTACTGGGACATGGGATGAGTTTTTCCCTTTGCTGTAACGGGCTGCCAGTGATGCCCCTTTATGGAGTGTTCTGTAAGGTATGGAGGATATATCTAAGGATTGAGGATTTTTGATTATTACATGAGATCCCGGAATACCTTTGGCATGAAGCCATATGTCGTTGCCTTTCGCTATTTTCATGGTAAGCATGTCATTCTGCCTGTTATTTTTACCTGCCATAATAGTCCAGCCGTCTTCACTTATGACCTGTATAAAGGAAGGCATATCTTTTTCTTTCTTTTTCTCCTGAGGTTTTTTGTCTTTTATGATGTCATTTTCTACCAGTTCTTCCTTTATTTCCCCGAGTTCCTTTACTGTTTCACAGAGTTCCAGGGATATGGAAATATTCTCAATATAATACTGCTCTTTAAGAAGCTCTTCCATCTGTTTCCCGGCTGCTTCCATTATTTTCAGGGATTTTTTATATTTTTTAAAATAGGCCTGTCCGTTCTGTGACATGGAAATAGAGGGATTTATGTCAATCACGATTGTTTTTTGTTCTTCATCGAAAATGTCGACTAATTCAACAGTGTTTCCACCGGGGGTAATATGTAAATGGGCCAGTATGATATCACCTTTTTTCTTATATTCTTCCCATTTTCCGGCTTTTTTCATCTGCTCTTCAAGCCGTCTTTTATCTTCTTTTATCTTCTTTTTATAGTTAAAAATACCGTCTGAAAGGGATTTTTTCTCTCTGTTAAAAATTTCTATGTTATTCTGTATTTTATATCCTCTGTCTGTGGCTCTGTTGAAATCTTTAATTTGTTCTCCCTCTAAAGAACCCAGTAGTTTCAGGTCTATGGGATAGACAAGAGGCAGTTTCCAGGAAAGTTTTTCTTCACATTCTGCCCTGTAAAGATATGCAGTGCGGCTTTCATTGATTTCATTCCATGTTTCTTTCCATATATGATAAAGATTTTTCAGTTCCTTTATTGAGAGATTGTTCACCTGTTCAGGTGTTAAGCCTGTCCGTATGATAATTTCTTTTGCAATCAATATACCGACACCATTGAAATGTTTCACGAGATTTTTTTCTAAATCACCTTCCGATAAGGCCAGTTTAACAAAAGTCTCTTCTTCTACGTGAAAAGGATTCTCTTTCTTTTCCAGAGGAGGATCTATATAAATTTCACCGGGAAGTATTTCTCTGTGTCTGTTCACTCTGGACGTTACATGTTTTAAACAGCCGAGAATATTTCTGTCTTCCTGTGACAGAAGTATAATATTACTGTGTTTTCCCATGATTTCTGCCACTAAAAGTCTGTTTTTTAATTCACCTATATCGTCTCTGGCTTTTATATTACATGTTAAAATTCTTTCCAGAGGTGTAATGGAAATATCCAGTATTTTCCCGTTTATTATATGTTTTTTCAGTGAAAGAGAAAAATTCAG
>CALARM010000672.1 GCA_937888925.1 uncultured Synergistia bacterium
TCATAACAGCTCACTGTATCTGAGAGTTTCAGTATTATTCTATTATTATATCCTGTAAGAGTAAAATCTATGCAAAAACGGACCTTTATATCCTGGATTATACATGGTCTGTATCGAAGTGTGGCATATTTTACATACGAAAAGGGTATGAGGTCTTCATATTTATTATTTTCTACCTTATAAATCTTTCTTTTTAACCTGTCAAAAAAAAGCGCCATCTTTCCTTCATTGGAGTAGATACTTATTTTCAGACATGTAAACAATTGTTCACAGTCTGAAAGTCCGGCACTAAAGGAATAAAATCTTCCGGTAGTTTCTGTAATTTTATTATATATTTTAATATTAAATATATGGTCTTTCAATATTTCTAAAGGTTTTAAATATTTATTTTTCCACCTATCCCATTCTCTTTCAAAGGAACCGAAGGGAGAATTATATTGCTTATCATATAAGCCTGTTAATAAATTTATGTCATTCATTTCAGTTCCTCCTTTGCCATTCCTTACATATATATTACTAAAGTTTTTTTTTCGGTTATGTGCCGGCTAACACATGGAAAGTCATGAGAAAGATTTTCCTAATAGAATATAAGAGTTCCTATCCTGAATTATTTAAATTCTAAAAAATTATAAAATATAATATATTTGACCGTTATGCAAAAATCTGATAGAATTCAAAATCAATTATTGCTTATCAGTTATAATATCAGGAGATTATATGAAAAAAGTTCTTACTCTCGGCTGTTCCGGTTCGGGGAAAACAACACTTGCTCTGGAACTGGGGAACATACTCAATCTGGAAGTAATTCATCTGGACAGGCTCTACTGGAATCCGGGATGGGTAATAGCAGAAGAAGATGAATGGATTAAAATCGTTAAAGATATTTTAAAAAAAGACTCATGGATTATAGATGGAAATTTTGCATCTACCATTGATATAAGACTTCAGGAAGCAGATACTGCAGTGTATCTTGACTTTCCGCGCATCATATGTCTCTGGCAGGTCATTAAAAGATGGATCTTCTATATAGGCCGCAGCAGACCTGATATGGGAGAGGGATGCAGAGAGAAAATAGATCTGGAATTTATGATGTGGATCTGGAATTTCAACAGAACCCACAGAGAGATGATGCTGGAAAAGCTTGAAAAACGCAAAGAGAAAAAAAATATTCATATATTAAAAAATCATAAAGAAATAGCAGATTTCTTAAATAAAGTGAGAAGCTATTCCTCACGTGACGCGTGATGCGTGATGCCCAGGGATTAAACCCGTCACGCGTTACGCGTTACGCGTCACGACAAAAAATTTAATAGCAAAAAATATCAAAACTACTATAAAACTCTGTTGTATAATGAGTAAACATTATGGATTATCTGGAAATAATTCAATCAGCCATAGACTATATAGAAGAACATATTACAGATGAAATATCTCTTCAGGATGTAGCAGGTACAGCATGTCTTTCTCCCTATCATTTTCACCGTATATTCCACGGCATAACAGGAAATACCGTAAGTGAATATATTCGTGAAAGGCGACTTTCTCTGGCATCTGACGACCTTGTTTCATCTAAAAAGAGAATAATAGAGATTTCAGTAGAATATGGCTTTGAATCCCAGGAATCCTTTACGAGGGCTTTTAAGAAACAGTTCGGCCTTACGCCGGCAAAGTACCGAACCAATCAGAAGCACTCCATGTTATTTAAGAAAAAGAGACTGACAGAAACAGGTCTCAAACATTTAAACGGAGGAATTACAATGGAACCACGAATAATCACTAAAGAATCTTTTAAAGTTGTAGGAATGGAAGGAAAAACAACTCTGAGAAACAATAAAATCCCTGCGTTATGGCATAAATTTATGCGTGTCATAGGGGAGGTAAAAAACAGGATAAATAATAACGTAGCCTATGGAATATGTGAATGTGTATCCGGATTTGATGCAAAGAACTTTAACGAAGATACGGAATTTACAGAACTTGTCTGTGTGGAAGTAAGTAATTTCGACAATATACCGGAAGGGATGGTCGGAAGGACTTTACAGACACAGAAGTATGCAGTATTTACCCACAGGGGCCCCCTGACAAATCTCCGCAGTACCTATGATTATATCTACGGTATATGGCTTAAAAACTCCGGTTATGAAATCGCAGAAGCAGATGATTTTGAATATTATGATGAGAGGTTTAATCCTGTAAGTCAGGAAGATTCAGAATTTGATATTTATATACCTGTAAAATAGCTTTTTCTAAATCAGGACAA
>CALARM010000673.1 GCA_937888925.1 uncultured Synergistia bacterium
CCTGTCAGGCAGAAGCTGATAAAATGGTTACGAACTTATTTGGAGCGGTACTAAGTGATCAGTGATCGCCGGATTTTTCGATCACCGATCACTGATTACTGCTCACTGAATTAAGTATTCATCCCTCTTCTTAAGAGGATAACTATCTATCTCATCAATTATCTCTTTTTTAAGTCCTTCTTTACCGAGACATTTATACATATAATTCTTATAGCCTTCCACTCCAGGCTGATGGAATGCATAAACATCCAGGAATTCCCCTTCATATGTTGTGGCAATCTCAAAGAAATAAAGCAACTGTGCCCATGTATAGGGAGATACTTCCGGCATTACTATCGTCATATTCGGTTTTTCCGCTCTCATAAGAGCCCATTCTGTAGCCCTCACGGCAAGTGACATCAATTCGGAAAGTTTTCTTCCTGCAAGCAGTTCTCCACTCAGGGCCGGAACTTCCATATCTGTGCCGAAATCCTGAACCTCTACAAGTGTAAGGGTTTTGTTGTTCTCTCCACCTATATTATTCTGCTGTATGGAATGAAGATCATTTGTTCCCCTGCATGGAACAGGTGTTCTTCCTCTGTTTACCTTTACCTCTATATCATCTGTCCATACCTCCAGGCCATTATCTTTAATTATTTTCCTTTTGTATTCTTTACCAAGACTTTCGGCAAGAAGCTGTACATACCATTCGGAAGTAGATTTAAGGCCTTCAGAGAAAGGCATCATAATTGAAATGAATTTTCCTTTTTCAAGATATAGAACAGACTGTAAAGTAGCATAAAGAAGTGCCGGATTTTTAAGGACATCAGGACGAAAACAAATGTCTTTCATATCTCTTATGCCGGCAAATATCTCTTCTAAATTAACGCCTATGAGAGCCAGATGAAGAAGTCCTATATTAAACTCGGAATATCTTCCCCCCACTCCCGGGAATACGGAAAAATCAATAAAGCTTTCCCTGTCTTTCTCCTGCATTGAGTTTACAAGTTTTCTCAATGACCCTGACGAAGGATCTGTAATGGCAATTATCTGTTTTCCATAATTTTCTTCGCCGACATGATTTTTAAGCCAGTTCCTCGCAATATCAAAAGCGACTTTTGTCTCTGTCGTTTCACCTGATTTGGAGATAACTGTTATACATGTTTCCCGCGGGTCAAGATTTTTAAGGAGAGAACCTATGGTAGTAGGATCAAGATTGTTTCCTTCAAAATAAATCTTAGGTCTTCCTTTTCTTAAAGAATCAAATTCATTGTAATAGGGAGAAGCAAGTGCATCCTGCGCCGCCTTAAGTCCCAGATAGGAACCGCCTATACCGAAGGATATGACATTTTTGAAATTTTTGCATATGTAATCTGCAGTTTTCATGATTTTTTCTACTACAGAAGGATCATGACATCCCAGTTCAATCCATTCAAGACCTATTTTTATTCTATTTTCCCTGTTTTTTATTACTTCCTCAATTCTTTCCCGGGCCTCATGAGCCACAGGAGTCCATTTTCTGAGATCTTCTTCAGTTATGCCATGTTTTGCTCCTATTGAAAAGGAAAACATGTTGTTGAAATCAAAAGAAATTGATTTTTTCATTGTACTGTCCACCCCTTCTTCGTAAAATATGAGTTAACAAACAGGTAAGATTCTTATACAAAAGTCCTGATTTTCCTGCAAAACCAACATTTCAAGTGTAATGTTGCTTGCGAAATTATATTATGCAGGATATTTCATTTCAAGAAAGAATTTTTTATTTAGAAATAATTTTTAATTACAAATTAACCACTAAAAAATTCCAATAACAGATAAAACTATAAGAGGGTGGCAACTATGGGTACATGGGGAGTAAAAACGTTTGAAAATGATGGAGCGTCTGATTGGTTATGGGATCTTGAGGAAAGCGATGCTAATTCTGCACTTGTAGCTGCATTAAATCCGGAAGATACGAACTATCTTGAAGCAACAGACGGTGAAATTATTCTTGCAGCAGCAGAAATTATACAGGCGATCAAAAACAGGCCCCGTGCCGGTTTACCTGAAAACGCTCTGAACTGGATTAACGCACACAATACATTGGATGTTTCATCTCTGGTCACAAAAGCAATCGCCATGGTCGATCGTGTTCTCTCTGACAATTCTGAATTGCGCGAATTATGGGAAGA
>CALARM010000674.1 GCA_937888925.1 uncultured Synergistia bacterium
GATATAATGGGAATAAAGAGAAAATAATATCCTATGGAAACATGTATGCCGAGAGCATTCCCTGTCAGAAAGCAGGCATATATAGCTATGCTCTGCATTACAAAGGAAATTCCCAGTGTATATAATAATATTTTCGGATGAGCTTTCAGCCATGAAAGATAGTCGAAATTCTTTTGCGTAAAAGCTTTCAATTTTTCAAGCCTTAACCGGGAAAGAATAGATAAAAAGAATTCCTGAATAGAAGGAAGAGAAAAAAATACCATAGAAAGGATAAGTATTATCAGAAAACCTCCCGCTTCAAGACTGAAACTCAGATCTGACGTTATTTTATAATAGACGACAGATGCAATGGCAGATAATATTGTAAGTCCTATAAGTCCTATGATTCTGTCCAGTATTATAGAACCTGTTGCAAGAGCGCCGTTTCCTGTTTTCTTATAGAAGAGAGCCCCTTTGATTGCATCTCCTCCCACACTGCCGGGCAGAATAAGACTGAAAAAAAGCCCTGTATAACTCAATTTTATTATATCCATAAAGGATATATTTTTTTCCGATTGAACCAGGATTTTCCATCTGAATGACACAAAAACAGGGATGATTATTACTATCAATAATAAAGCATATAACACAGGCACTGTTTCAATGGAAGTTATTTTTATTATGATATATTTCCAGTCATTTTTATAAAGCAGATAGGCCATTAAAGAAAGGCTTATTATGATTTTTAAGATTTTTATTGTCCAGTTTTTTATTTTATCCACGAAAATAATATTCGACATGTCATATGTATTACCTTCTGTTGCAAAAACATTATCCCTGTGGTAATATAGGCGTAATGCGTGAGAGGGCGTATTTTTATGAAAGATACTTTGACTTTAAACAATATACTTGAAGCAATAAAAGATCTTACCGAAGAAGAGAGAAAAATACTGGAACATGAACTTGTTCTTATGAGACTTGGTAAGGAGTTTACCTTTATTTCACAGAAACTTCAAAATAGAAAAATGTCTGAACTTAAGGAGAAAATGGAACATGGAACTGAATTATAAGGAATGTTACCTGAAGGGAAGAGAATGTTTACGACAGGGCAATATAGATGACGCGATTAGAGAATTTGAAAAATCTCTGGAACTGAAGCCTGACTTCAAAGATGCAGTTTTTTATACAGGCCAGGCATGGGAGAAAAAAGAAGAGTTTCTTATGGCTCAAATTTCCTATCAGAAGTCTATAGAACTGGATCCGCTGTGTAAAAAATCCTGGGAAAGCCTTTACGGTCTTTATGAAAAAATGAAAAACTGGAATGACGGCCTTGTATTTTTTGAAAGAGTCTCTCAGAGGGTAAACAGAAACAGTCTTAAATTGTGGCTTCTCGAAAAATTTGCAATTATTTATTTAACGGAAAAGAATTTTTTACGGTCAGAAGAATGTTACAGGGAAATATTAAAATTAAAGCCAGGCTATTCCGTAGCTGTTATTAATCTTGCGAAGGTATACAGACTGAGTGAAAGACATGATGAAAAAGCTATCGATATATTGAAAAGAGCTTTTGAACTTGACAGTAATGATGCTTCTCTTGTTATGTATCTTGCAAAAGCACTCCGCACGGAAGGTTTTAAAGATGAGCAGTCTATTAAAGTTTATAAAAGTGCTTTTAAAATCGATCCTTCCGATCAAAAGAACGCCATGTATCTTAAAAATCTCTTTTTGCTGAGAGATGAAGCTGCTGATGGCCTTGCCCTTGAACTCTATAATTACTTTTTGCAAATTGAAGAATCTAAAGGAGAACTTCTGTTTCACAGAGGACTTATATGGAAATTTCAGGGAAAATGGGAAAAGGCCATGGAAGATTTTAAATTATCTCTCTCTTCCGGCTTCTCCGGCGAGAACCACTGGCCTGAATTTGAGCTTGCTTATTGTTATTACAAACGTTTTGACTATAGAAATTCTGCGGAGAAACTTAAAATACACCTACAGAATATTCCTGACCATACAGAAGGGTGGAAAATGGCGAGAAAAATCTTCTTCTCAAAGGAACTGACATGGACTGACGAAGATTTTTTCCTGGCAGAAAAAATAGTTTCTAAATTTCCGTCCGATCAGGCCTGTATGAGACTGGCAGGTTATGCAGAAAATAAACTTAAGGATATTGTCAGGGCCGAAAGTCTCTATATGAAGGCTTTAAAGGAAAATCCAAATCTTCTTTCCGCACTTTCCGCTCTTGAACAGGTTTATGAATACGGTGAAAACTGGCTTGCCCTGCAGAGTATTTATTCAAATCAGATAAATCAGTTCTCTTCAAAACCAAAGAAAAAGATCGATTATCTTTATAAAATAGCAGATCTTTACTGGCGCAGATTACGTGATTACGAAAAAGCAGAAGGAACCTTTGCTGAAATTTTAAAACTTTCTCCCGTAGAAAATAAAGCTTATATTCAAATGGCGAAGATGTTAAAGAGTAGAAAAGATTTTTCTTCTGCAAAGGAAAAACTCAGAAATTTGATATTTAAAGATTTTTCCTGTGAAATGGCTTATCAGGAATTTGCCGGGATTTTAGTCGAAGAAGGTAAAATTCATCCTGCCACACAGGTCTACACCATATTAAAATTATTGTTCCCTGAAAATAAAGAATGTAAAGAGTTTTTTTCTTCCCATACTCTTCCTGCAGTAAAACAATCCATACACTGGGAAAGAGAAAATGAAGAACTTCTCGTTCATCAAAATGAAAAGAAACTTATGCCTTTCCTGACATGGGCCAGGATATGGTGTGAAAAATTATATTCTCCTCATATAAATAATGAAATACTTCGCAATGCCAGTATGGTAAATGAAAGTCATAGGACTGATATCAGAGATATGGTTCTCTGGTGCACAAAAAAAATAGGCCTCGGAGACATACCGACGTACGTGTATTATGGAAAAAAGAACAAATTCTCTCTGATTTCATGTATTTCTCCTGATGATTCTTATATTATTTTTCATGAAGATTTTCTGACATTATTGAGTGAAAGGGAAATACTTTTTCTTCTTGCCCATGAACTCTGTCATATAAAGAGGGAGCATCATCTCTATTACAAAATAAAAGACAGGATTTTAAACTGGACTCTCGGTCTTACTTCCAGTATACTTTTTAGCAAGATTCCCATTCCTTTACCTTCTGTTTTGAAAAACTGGACGAAAGGACATGAATCGGGGGATCTGGATTTTGACAGAACTTTAATGGGGCTGGATTTTACTGCAGACAGATATGGCCTTTTCTTTTCTTCCGATATAGAAGGGGCCACAGGAGCTATATGGAAAAAATATGCCTTTTCAAGGAAAAAAGATATTAATAATATAAATATTAAAGAGTTAATTGCTTCCAGGCATGATAAGGATATTACTGCCAGATTAATAGAACTCTGGACTTTTGCCCTGAGTTATGAATATGAAATAGAGTTGAATCCTGTTACGGTAGTGACCAGTGACCAGTGACCAGTGACCAGTGACCAGTGACCAGTATTATTATTCTTTACTCTTCACTCTTCACCTTTCACTCTTCACCCTTCTCTTCTGGTTTCCCTTTAAGTTTTTCTTCTATTAACGGATAAATATCTTCCAGAGGGATATTTACATCGGCTGCGCTCATATTTATTTTCGGTGTTATAAGGGTATCGCCTTTATATATATTGGAAACAGTAAAATCTACTGATTCTACGGTAGTAGATTTGTCGCTCATATCAAGTGAAACATTGGTGACTTCAAATCCGACTTTATCGACTTTTATTGATAATTTAGACAGAAGATTTTGTAAAAAATTCTTTTCAGCCATTTTTCTATTCCTTTCAATTACCTGTTATTTATGAAAAACCGATTTTATCGGCCTCGCGTCACGCGTTACGCGTCACGAATATATTATCATCTAACTTCTTTATTGTCAACTCGGAGGAAACTGTTTTTATGTGTCGAATTTCATAACAATACAATT
>CALARM010000675.1 GCA_937888925.1 uncultured Synergistia bacterium
AGAATATAAGAGAGACTTTTGTTTTACCATAGGCATCCATAAGGAAGCCTATGATGGGTTTGAAGCTCCAGGCAAGATAGGAACGGGAAAAATATTGCTGTGTAATTTCTTCACTCAGGCCGTAATCAATGTGAAAATGTCTGAAAAAAGACTGGTACGTAATACCCTGAAAAGGATTGGCAAGGCCCTGAAGTACATATTCCATAGCAAAAATAATTTTTATAGGATTCATACCGCCTTTGGGCTGATTTTCTTTTGCCAGTTTTCCCTGCCCCTTTTCTTCCTGTGATTTTGATTCATGTTCTGCCATTATATGTTCTCTCCATATTTTAAAATTTTTTAAAATTTATTTAAACTGCAGGAATTCTATAACTTTCTCAAGTTTCCTTCACGGCAAAAAAAATTGACTGATTCATAAATTTTGTGTAAACTTATTTTACCTCCATAAGTCTTACACTCTACTGTTTCCCCTTCACCCTTCACCCTTCACGATAACATATTTCCTTTTCCCGATCATTACAAACAAAATATAAATTACAGCAAGAGAAATAATTTTCCCTGTATAATAGGAATAAGGAAAAAATATAAATCTTACTTTATGGTTGCCCTCTTTTAAGAATACACTTCGGAAGAGAAAATTCGTTCTGTATATTTTTTCTTCTTTATTATCTACAAAAACCTTCCATCCAGGATAATACATATCATTTAATACAAGAAAGCCAGGATTTTTCATAGAAGCATCGATAATTACTTCATCCGTATCATAGCGAATTATAAGGGCTTCTGAGCCTTCAGGAGAGAAGTCAGGTTTTTCTTTTATTTCTTCATCGTATATGACACAGATTTTATTCAGATTTTCTGTGTTCTGTTTTAAAAATTCCAGTGTTTCTTTATCTGTTTTTAAAAATATTGCTCTATGCACTGTAAAAACCCTCGGAAGAACTCTGATATTTCTGTAAATATTAACTTCGCCAGCATATACCTGTTTCCATCGGGGATCTTCAAGATATAATTCCCGGGGCAATAGTAGATACTCAAGATTTAACATGTCAAGCATATTGTTTTTAAAATCTATGTTTTGCCTCAGGGCAGGGAAAAAATCACCTGTGAAATAGTCAGCGTTAACAAGTTTATGGAAAAATTTCGCAAAATTATTTATAACTAAGGGCAGATAAAAACCAAGGTCGTCTATTTGATAAGCAGTGGCCACATTCGGGTAAAGTGTTCCCTGTATCCCATAAACTCTGCTTCTGCAGTTATGTATCACCTGTTCTTTTTTTAGAAATTTTATATAAGGCACTTCCGGAAAAGAATCCAGTTTTTTCAGCCTTTCTCTTGGTATAAAGCTGAACATTTCTATGGAAAGTATAACTGAAAATATGATAGCTGTTCTTTTATGGTTATGTCTTAGAAACAGGTATGTCATAAGGGCAGAGAGGAGCAAAATAAATTTTATAACTATATGATAGTATACTTTACTGTTAAATATGTCTGCAGGATAAATAGCACATGGTAATGATGTTATAACCATGCATATTAAAATAGATATATAAACAGAAGCAGATCTTATCTTTCCTGAATATAGATGTTCCATACCTGCACCTGCAAGAATTGATGTGATAAAAGATAATACCTGTCCCGTATTAAAGGGAAAATGAATCATATTAAGTATGGGAAGAGAACCAAGGAGATTTATTAAGGGGAAACCGAATATTTTTCCAATTAATAAAAAGAGTAATATTCCGAAGTAATATATGATATTATTATCTTCTTTCCTGCGGAAAGCCATGAAGATTAGAAGAAATGGAGTTATGCCAATGTAATAATTATAAAATAGCCCTTTAAAATAAGGTATAAAGATATATAATATTTGGTCTGGATTTACTGCTTTCAAACCTGTTTCCGGATCGTGATTTGTCCATCCGTTCAAGAATAGGAATTCTATAAACGGTATTATAACTATAAGCCCTGTAAATATCCCCAGTGTAAATGCCAGTGATATATTACAGAAGGATTTAAGAAATTTTTCTTTTCCTGTTATACATCTTAAGAGAAAATATGCCAGTCCTATTAAAGAAATCATGGTAACATGTTCGGGAAATCCGGAAAATACCGATAGAGCTATGACAATAGACGTGGCTATAACAGTCATTTTATTCTGATTCTGATAGAGTTTTTCCATTATAAAGAAAAACATGGGGAATAACATGGAAGGATTCGGATGTATATCACTTACATGTATTATCATTGGCGCACTGAACATATAGGCTATAGCAGAAGTGAGTGATGCAGTAACAGAATATTTTAATTCTCTCATGTAAAGATACATAAAGAAACCTGAAAAAAGAAGCCTGAATAACATGTAAACATCCCAGGAATATTTTGAAGGAAGTATATAGAGTATAATTTCAAAGGGATTAAACATGGAGCTTCCCATAGATGCAAGAAAAGGATATCCTCCGGCCTGATAAGGATTCCATAGCGGCATATTACCTTTTAGATAATTCTGCCTTTTATATTCTGCTCCTATTTCTTCTCCTACTCCGGGGGAACTGTCTATTACAGGTGTTGACGAAACATAATTATTCTCCTGCCCGTAAACGCCTGTAGATAAAACATGGGCAATGGTATTTGTACATTTCAGGGTTTTCCCAAGAAATATTATATCATAAAAGAATATTACTACAAGCACTGTAAGCAATAAAGCTGTATATGACATTTCTCTTCGAGATATGTTTGTATCCATTGTTTTAAATAAGATAAATAATATACCTGTTATTATAATCCCTAAAATATTAATATATGAACAGATAATCAGAGATGAAGCAGACCATACAATTCCTTTTGTTTTATTGTCTGACAGTATATATAGAGATATTGAAAAAGATAGTGTTGAAATTATGTGTAATACCAGGAGTGATGATTTATTCAGATAGGGTATATTCAATAATTCCAGAATAAAAGCAAAAAATAACAGGATGAATGGAAAGGTTTTTTTTATGGAATATAATTTTTCAGACATTTTATCATAGCCCTCTGGTCTATTATGAAATAAACTGTAATATTATACCGTAATAAAATAGTCATGTCCAATAAAAAAATAGTTCTTTTTACAGAGTTAAACTCTCCTTTGGAACTATTTAAATAATTGTTGCGATAAATTATACTGAACATAAGATTAAGAAGGGGGCTGGAGTGTATATTATGGAAAATATAGAAGTAAAAGGTAAAATTCTTGCTGTAGACGATGATGATGGTGTCAGGAGAATAATTAAATATCATTTGAATAAAGCAGGTTACACTGTTCAGACAGCTGAAAACGGGAAAAATGCAATTGAGCTTCTTAAGAATATTACACCGGATTTGATTATTTCCGATGTGTCTATGCCTGAAATGAACGGTTATGAACTATATAAAGAAATTTCTTCTAAAAAAGAATATAAACTTATTCCTTTTCTTTTTCTTACGTCCAAATCAGACAGGGAAGATATTATACTGGCAAAAAAAATGGGAGTCGATGATTACCTGACAAAACCGGTAGATAAGGATTTACTGCTCATATCAGTCGATGCAAAAATTTCCAGGTTCAAAGAATTAATGGAAGCCAATAAAAAGAATCTGGAGAAAAAGGTTAATGATATGTACCGTATGTTATCCCATGAAATTAATACTCCCATATCTATTAT
>CALARM010000676.1 GCA_937888925.1 uncultured Synergistia bacterium
CCACACCTCCTGCCAGACGCCCTATAGATTCCATCTTTTGAGCCTGCCTGAGCTGTTCTTCCAGGTTTTCTCTTTCTTCTTTTAATTGCCCCTCTTCTGTCATATCTATGAGAACCCCTATATATTTTATTACTCTTCCATTGTCATCAAAAAGAGGGTAACCTTTATCCTGTAACAGGATATAATGTCCGTCTTTATGTCGGAAACGATATTCGGCGTTAAATACCGAACCTGTTTCTATTGCAGATATCCAGTGATTGAAAACTCTCTCTCTATCATCACAGTGAATGCATTCTTTCCAGTATTCCAATCCTACAGTATTTTCCTCCAGTTCATAGCCAAGAGTACTTTTCAAACTTCCGCCGCAGACAACAGTATCAGTTAATAAATCGTAATCATATACAACATTCCCTGCCGAAAGAGCCAGAAGTTCATAACGGTTCTTCCATTCTTCCGTTTCTCTTTCTGCCTTTCTTCTCCGGGTTATATCACGTGTATTTACAAGAATTCCTCTTATACCGGAATTATCAAGGAGGTTAATAGCAGTAGATTCAAAGTCAAGCCACCGACCGGAAGCATGCCTGAATCTATATTTAACACTGATTGGAATACCATATTGCCTCATACTGCTGGTAAATACTCCCATGAGTTTCTGGCTATCATCCGGGTGGACAGGCCACAGACAATCTTTACCCTCAATTTCCACGATTTTATATCCTGCTATGACTTCTATGGATGGACTCACATAAATGACTGTTCCATTTTCATCAAATACAGACAATATATCACTGGAATTCTGCACAAGGAAACGATATCTTTCTTCACTTTCCCGTAAAGATTTTTCCGCTCTGCTGGCTTTAAGAATCTTCCACATGCCGTCAATCATAAAAGTCAACTGCCGTACATCTTCTTCATCATAAGGTTCTTCCTTGTTTCCTACTCCTGCAACAATAACTATTTTATGTCCGTCAAAAAGTGGTATATTCATATGACGGGTTATAAAAACATGTCCTTCGGGACAACCTTTTTTCAATGAATTTTCTGCCGTATAATCATTGGTTATGACAGCTTTCCTCTGTCTGACACATTCCCCCCATAAACCGGTATTTTCTACAGGATATTCCAGAGGTTTATCTGCAATAAAACACTGGTTCATAACATGTCTGGACCAGGAACATATGGAAAGAACCGTTTCTTCTTCATTCATAAAAGCAATGTATCCGATTTTACTTCCTGTTAACTCTATAGCCTTTTCAAGAGCAAAATCAACAAGAACCTGTTCTTCCTTACCGGTTATTCTGGACATTTCAAGAAGAGCCGATACACGGACATCATTCATTCTCAGGAGTTCATCTTTATATTTTTGCTCTGTAACATCAGTAATCAGACCATTAAAAATAATCTGTTCGTCTGTCTGTTTCGGTTGTGAAACACCCCTGAACCACAGACATTCTCCTCCAGGTTTACGAAATTTTCCTTCAAACTCCCATCTACATTTATCTGTAATCGCTTTTTTTATAGAGGAAAGAAAAGGCTCCTTCCATTCAGGTTCCACACAGGCAGTAAATCGCTGGAAATAGTCATCCATTGGTACAGGGTTCAAACCAAATAATTCTTCCGACCGTTCATTAACATAGGAAAGTCCCATAGTGCCATCAGAATTGGCATAAAACTGGTAAACAACGCCGGGGATATTGTCTGTAATATCTATGAGTTGCTTTTCTTTTTTACCGAGTATTTCTTCCATCTGCTTTCTTGCAGTCACTTCCTGCTCCAGTTCGGTAGCATAATCTTTGAGTTCCTGAAAGAGAAGAGCATTTCTGAAAGCTATAGAAATATTCATAGAAAGAATCTCAAGAAAATCTGCCTGTTTTTCAAAATCCCGGTGTAACTCTGATGCAAGGCCGAGTATTCCAATAACTTCTCTTTCATTCATAAGAGGCAGAGCAGCAAAGGAACAAAGGCCGGACTTTTTACATTCTTCCCATGTACATCTTGAGTCAAGAGAGATATCAGAGCAGTAAACAGGTATGGATTGACTGGCTGCGAGTCCGCAGAGACATTCTCCTACAATATGGGCAGGGAAAATATCCGGAATAAATCTGGAATTACAGGATCTGTAAGACTTTAGCTGTAAAATTTTATCTTTTTTAAGAAAAAAAAGAACTACATCGGGAAATAATGCTTCAACTACAGTATCAAGAGCATTTTCAATGACCTGGTCAGGCAGCATACTGTTATTAAGCATATGACCGAACTTATTCAGCAGAGACATTTCATGAAGTTTTTGCTTAAGTTTTTCTTCTTCCATGTTACAATACCATCTTTTTTAGGAGTCAGTATCAGGTTACTATCAACAGATAAAAAGACATTGTATATTTAATGGTTTTCTAACAACAGCCATGACAGGGTGGGCACAATAAAGAATAAGAATTTATCTTCCCTTCACCCTTCACGCTCCTCATATAAATATTATAACAGATTGAAGACCATAAGAAAATACTTAAATTTTCCAGGTAAGGCGCAAAAATCTCAGACGAAAATGATTAGAAAAAAGGATTCATAAGATGAGATTAAGAGAGGAAAAAAATACCCATAAATGCACTAAGACCTCTTCAGGGTTCCCGGAGATTATCCCAATCCATACCCTTCTGAGGTCTTAGCTTGAAACGAATACCATAAAACAACCTTCCATGCCTATTAATCTCTTGTTGGTTCAGACATCGCAGTCTTATTACCCAGTAAATTCTCTACTTGTTCCCCATGTTCAGGCACTAGCCCGGGTAGAATTACTTGTAATAACTTTTCCCATGTCTACCTTTCAGGTTAATAGGACTTTCCTGTTATTATGTTAAACACCCTCTGCACATTTATTATTATATATAAGTTTATTCATTTTGTCAATTATATTTTAAAAAATTTCTAAAATTTTTTCATAAAAGCACTAAAACCCCTTCAGGATAAGACATATCTCCTTCAGAGGCTTTAGTTTCCCATGGTAAAAGCATAAATATCTGTAATACACTCAAAGCTCAGACAGAGAAAGCCCTTAAAACAGACTTATCCCCCATTACGGTAAAAATCTCCATACGGTAATTCAAAACCACTGGAGAATTTCTCCATCTGCATGCCCTGATAACTGAAAAAAAGGTTTTACTGAATTATTGACAGTCTTTTTTGGAACCATGCTCGCTTTAATTATTATACATAATTTGATCTATTTTGTCAACTATATAATCAAAATTTTCTTTTAAAACATGCAAAATTTAAAGAGACTGAACTTTAAAAAGTATTTTTCCTTAATTCTGGAAATTTAATAATAGTATAATAGTTTATAAATACTGTTTATGTTTATAAAATTATGCCTGTAGATATTATATAAAATAAAAAGCTATAAATCTATCTTCCGAAAGAGCTTTATAAATCAGAGAGAGGAGAAATATGTTATTTCAAATGAGTCATATAAGTAAAAGTTGATAAAAAAGCCAGTATTTTAACGATAAGACGAAACTCATGATAAAGGTGGAAAAACAAAAGTAACAGTATTAATCTGAATAAGGAAATGAAATCTTAAAAGATGTCCCGCCGTTTCTATTAATTTCTATATGTCCATGAAGCTGGTCTATTAAATTAGCTACCAGTTCCATGCCAAGTGTAGATATATGTTCAAGGCTAAAATCTTCAGG
>CALARM010000677.1 GCA_937888925.1 uncultured Synergistia bacterium
AAGATTATTGAAGTAAGGGGTATGGGGCTTATGATAGGAGCTGTTCTGGATAAGGCTTATCCTGAATTAAAGGATAAAGCATTTAAAGAAGAAAATCTCCTTTTAAATTTTGTCGGAAATAACAGTATAATAAGATTGCTTCCGCCATTGAATATTGAATATAAAGAAATTGAAATGATTGTCAGTAAATTATATAAAATATTAAAAAATTAACATTTTGTTAACATAAGAATATTGTTTTTATTTCTCCGGAGAATTATTATAATTATAATGTGATTGAAAGGAGCCTGTAATTTATGAAAATAAATTCTACTAATCAATCTTTTGGCATAATAAATAATAATGTAAGAAAAGATGAAGAAAAAGAAATAAAAGATACATTCTCTCCCAGTGAAGATAGGAATGCCGCCAGTAAACAGTTTCTGATGAAACCGTCTTTTAAAGCAAATATAAAAGAACTGGTTCAGAATGGCCTTGACTATAAAATTCCTGTTCTGGCCGGCGGAACAGCCGGATTTTGTATAGCAGGAGCAGGCATAGCTGGAAAGTTGTGCTCAGAAGTCCCCGCACTCAGCATATTCGGAGTCGCTGCTGCAACAGTCCTTGCAGGTGTGGCTACATTTAAAGCAGCCGGATGGACAGGAAGCAGTGATGCAGAGTTAAAGAGTAATTTTAAAACCGGCCTTGCCGGCGCAGGTCTGGCTCTTGGCTGTGCAGCTCTCAGTGTTGTATCCACACCTCTTGCAATGGCAGCAGGTTGTGTGGCAGGAGCAGCAAAATTTGTCCATGATGCCAGGGAAATGGCTTCACTGGAATCTTAAGGATAAATGCCTGTTGTAATATATTTGCCGGCAGACTCTAAAAATTAATATTTTAACGATAATAATATAATCTTCCGGAGGGGAGATTATATTATTTACGGAGGTTTTTATGATTACACCGATAGAACTTCGCCATATAATACATCAAAATCCTGAACTTTCTTTTCAGGAATTTAATACGACAAAACTTCTGATTGATAATATCTCCGAATTAAAAACTCCGTCTCTTAAAATTCATATGCCCCTTCAGACGGGATTTATTGCGGAATACCATGTTAATGACGGAGAATATCTTCTATTCAGAGCAGATATTGATGCTCTTCCGGTAAAAGAAGAAACAGACTGTCTTTTTAAATCCTGTAATGATTTCATGCATGCCTGCGGCCATGATGTTCATGCGTCAATTCTTTACGGATTTTTACAATATGTGGCAGAACATGGAATAGAACAAAATATCCTCTTTTTGTTTCAGCCGGCAGAAGAACTGGGAGCAGGAGCAAAGAAAATTCTGGATACGAATATTTTTGATTCTTTTAATATATCCAGGGCTTTTGCCCTTCATGTGATTGACGAATATCCTGAAGGCACTGTAGCTTCTACCAGAGGAGCACTTTTTGCATCATCAATAGAACTGGATGTAGAGTTTTTCGGTGTTAATACCCATATAGCTTCCCCCCAGAAGGGTAAAAATGCTCTGAATGCTTTACGGGCTTATCTTGATATTATTGACAGAATTCCCCTGAATCCTGTAGAACCTTTTGTTTACGGCACAGGTAAGGTTGCTTCGGGAAATGTAAGAAATATAATACCGGCTTATGCAAAAGCGGAATGTGCCATAAGATCATTGAGTCTGAAGAAAAATCGTGAATATCTGCAGAAATTCAGAGGAATACTTGAAGGTATAAAGGTAATGACAGATGTGGATTATAAAATGACAGAAGGTGAAACCTGCCCTGAAGTAATTGTAGACAGTAAACTTTATGACATGGCAGACAGAATTCTTTCGAAAAAATACAATTTTATCGATTGCGGATATAAAATGACAGCAGAAGATTTTTCATATATGTCACATAAATATCCTTCCTTTATGTTCTGGCTCGGCACAGGAAGAGGAAATACAGTGGGACTGCATAATTCGAAATTTCTCCCTCATGACAGTGTCATTGAACAGGGGATAGATATATTTATAGAGTTACTATCCGGTTTTCTGAGAAAATCGTGACGCGTAACGCATCACGCATTACGCATCACGCTTTACGACAGATTATCCATTCCTCTTTAATTTACCGGTTCTTTTAACGTATTTTTCTCCCATGTTAAATACTATGAGACCGAGAGGAATGGTGATTAAACCTGTAATCAGCAGTAATATAATAGAACCTTTTAATTCTGCAATTCCTGCACCTTCCATAATGGCATGTCTCATTGCCTTCAGCGTATATGTTGCAGGAGAAAGGTACGCCAGTGGCTGAACCCACCGGGGCAGTACCGATACATCATAATAGACTCCCGAAACAAGTAAAATCATGGCCTGAATTATATGTGTTGCCTGAGGCCCTTTCTCAGGAGACAGAAGAGGCAATACTGCCGACATAAGCCCAAGACCTATAAATGAAAGACCTGAAAGGGCAAGTATAAGAATTGCACCTGCTATGTTTGCCTTCTGAAGATCTATATTAAAAAACATTGCCACTATTATTATAATCAGAACTGTTCTTATAAGCCCGTAAATACTTGCCCCTATACAGGTACCAAGAAGATGGGTTATCCTGTGTATGGGAGCCATAAAGGTATATTCAATAGTTCCTTCCCATCGCTCCCATGATATGGACTGACCTATTTCATGGAAGAGTATGGATAAATACCCCCAGAGTATTGCTCCCATAACAAGATAAAGCACCTTCGAAGGATCGCCGCTTTCTACGCCTATAAGACCTATGGTCAGTGTATTTACTATACTGTATATGATAAACACTACTTCCCATTCCAGATAATGTTTTATCATATTGGCATATCGCTCCACAAAAGCATAGGAAGCTTTACATTCTTTGATTAATATAGCTGAAATCATAGTTATCACTCTCCTTGTATATTATGTTAAATATTCAGGTGACAGATTTCGTAACGCGTAACGCGTAACGCGTTACAGGTTTATAACCTGCGCATCACGCATCACCCATTACACATCACGCATATTACGCTGCCACTTCTTCTGTCAGTTGTAGAAATACATCTTCAAGGCTTATGTCGGATTTGTTTTCTCCGCTTTTTCTTTTCAGCCCTTCAGGCGTATCTTCTGCTATAAAATGTCCGTCTTTAATAATAGCTATTCTGTCACAGAGCTTATCCGCTTCCTCCATATCATGAGTCGTAAGAATTACTGTGACATTCTGGTTTTTCATTTTACCGAGTATAAATTTCTGCACTTCTTTTTTTGCTTTCGGATCCAGTCCCGTAGTCGGTTCATCAAGTAAAAGCAGCCTTGGTTCCGTAAGAAGAGCCCTTGCTATGGCTACCTTCTGCTGCTGCCCTCTCGATAAATCTTCTACGGATTCATTTATTTTATCTTCGGAAAAATCCAGATCTTTTAATATTTCTGAAGCTTTGTTTACCGCTTTCCCTGCATCCATGCCATAGAGTCTTGCAGAAAAAAGTATATTTTCCATAACAGTCAGCTTTTTAAAGAAAGCTGCCTCTACGGATACTCTGTTTATAAGGTGCCTTACCTTATAACAGTCTGTTACTACATTCAGACCGTAAACTGTCACTTCCCCTTCATCAGGGAGGAGAAGTGTAGAAATGATCCTTATCAGGGTTGATTTACCCGAACCATTGGGGCCGAGAATTCCGTATATTTCTCCCTTCCTTACAGTGAAATTTATTCCGTTTAAAACCCTGATTTGTTCCCCTTTTTTGAATTTTTCGAAAATATTCCATGTGCTTTTTTCATTTTTTCTGGCCTGATAGAAATATTTCGTTATTCCTGTGCATTTTATGGCCTTATTCATAACTGCTCCCCCTTTTTTTGCCCAAAATTTAAAGCCCACTATCAAACGATAGTGGGCTTTACGTAGCTTCAGAGATTTTATTTACAGAGGCGGACTCGAGCCTCCTATCGTTTCTTTTTGTATGAACATGTACAGAACAACCCCCTGGAAAGGACATGAGCTTCTATTAGATGCATAGCTGTATAATTTATCTGTCATATTTATATCCCTCCTCGGTCAGTATATAGATTGATCCGTTCATCTTATACTCTCCATAATTAAAAATAGTATAATATTTAAATATACTTCATAAATTATAATATGTCAATATATTTTTACATTTTTATTGATTAATATCCCTGAGTATTTCTTTGAGCGTAATAACTGAAAGGCCTTGTATCGTTCTGTACTACATTGTTGGAGCCTATATTATTTACAATTACTCCGCCATTTTCCGAAGATAGTCCCTTATCATATCCCTCAGGTCTTACTGTAACTACATGGCCATGAGGAGAGCCTTTAAATGCTCCTACTACAGGAAATCCCTCATTTGCCAGTTCCTGTGCCTTCTTTGCATCAATCTTTTGCCAGTATCCGTCTTCTTTTTTTGCCGATTCGGAAAGATTATCTGCTATTTTATTTGCCAGATAAGCCTGACCATTTTTAGGATTTGAAATACCTACTTTTTCATCTGTCACATCAATACCGATGTCTTTTAGAGTCTGAGCTACTCCCAGATTACAGTACGTTTTTCCGTCTCTGGGCTGAAAAGCTTTATTGGTTCTTGCAGCGTCCTGAGCATCTGTAAGAGCATCAAGGCGTCCTTCTTTTAGACCAGAATTGCTCGGAGCCACATCTTTTATTCCTGCTGTTCCCTGCGCATTACCTTTTACTTCATTTTTAGTTTCTTTCCTGGCAGGGGAATTATTATTTGATTTTTGGCCGGACACATTACCGGTTGACTTATTGTTACTTACACCGCTTACCATAAAAACCACACCTCTAATTTTAAGCTGATATTTATATGAGAATCGTAACACATTACGGGAGGAACAAATTCTCATACTTCGTTGTGACCGAACCAGTCATAGTTGTTAGTGAAAATTATTACATCTATATATCACTACAAATATGGAAAAATAAAGATTTTATTGAAAATCTTTTTTACTTTGATGCAAAAGGATATTTTTATAGAGAATTGAAATCTATACTTTTGCATTTTTTAAATAAAACCTTATTCTACCCTGCCGGGCATTCACGATGGATCCTATTACAGGACAACGGTTTTTCAAAATTCTGCAAAATTACAGAATATACAGGATTATATTACCGGGGAGAAATCTATTGATGGATTTAACGGAAACAGATTATACGGAAACGATCTTTAAAGATCTGGATTTATCGCACAGGGAAATTGTTTCAAAAGAATTTGAGGATTGTACCTTTGAAAAATGTGATTTCAGTGAAACAATATTTAGAAAGTGCAGATTTTTAAACTGCACTTTTATTCACTGTGATCTGAGCCTTTTTAAAATAAAATATTCTTCTTTTGTAAATACTGTGTTTAAACATTCCAAAGTAATAGGAGTCAACTGGAGCGAAGCATTATATAAAGAAAAAGACCGTTATTCTCCCGTGCATTTTTTTAATTGTCTTATAAATCATTCCACATTCACCGGGCTGAAATTACAGAAAATCCATATTAAAGAATGTGTCGCAAAAGATGTCGATTTCAGAGATTCCGATCTCTCAGGAGCGGATATGTCCTGCAGTGATTTTTCCGATAGCCTTTTTGTCAGAACAATGCTCGGTAAATCAGATTTTACGGGAGCCAGTAATTATAATATCAATGCCACATTAAACGACATAAAAAAAGCAAAATT
>CALARM010000678.1 GCA_937888925.1 uncultured Synergistia bacterium
TATCAGAAGACTATAAGAGAGGCATAAATATCATTGAAAAAAGCGGCAAACATCTATTGAAACTGATTAATGATATTCTTAACCTTGCAAAAATAGAAGCAGGAAAAATCGAACTGGAAAAAGAACAGTTTAAATTTGAGACTTTGTTACACTTTGTTGAAGAGTTAATCAAAGTCAAATCAAAAGCTAAAGAATTGGTTTTCAATACACACTATGCCGAAGATCTGCCTTTATATGTGGAAGGAGACAAAAAAAAGTTAAGCCAGACATTAATTAATCTCCTTGATAATGCTGTTAAATTTACCCATAATGGAAGTATAACCTTCAGAGTAGAAAAACATAAGGAGAAGATAATGTTTTCCGTAGAAGATACAGGCTCCGGTATAGCAGAAAAAAACCTTGAAGAAATATTTTCACCATTCACGCAGCTGGGAGATCATCTCAGAAAGGCTGAAGGAACAGGACTGGGACTTACTATAACACGGAATCTGGTTAAGCTGATGGGAGGCAAATTACAGGTAGAAAGCCTTTATGAGAGAGGCAGTAAATTCTGGTTTAAAATAGAACTTCCTGAAGTATCGGTACCTGAGTATTATAATTTAAGCAGGGAAGATATAATCATCGGATATAAAGGAGAAAAAAGAAGGATTCTCGTTGTTGATGATAAATTCGAGAATAGAATAGTTCTGTCTGACATATTGCACAGAGCAGGCTTTTATGTAGAAGAAGCAGAACTCGGTGCAGAATGTCTGGAAAAATTAGATATTTTCAAACCTGACCTGATTTTTATGGACATAATTATGCCCCATATGGATGGCTATGAAAGTACCAGAAAAATCAGAGAAAATGAATCATATAATAAGATAAAGATTATTGCCATATCGGCCAGTAAGTTAGACAAACCCTTTGATGAACTCATAAAGACAGGTTTTGACGACTGGCTGACAAAACCGTTTCTTTTCTCTGATTTGTTCGCCATATTAGTAAAACATCTTAAACTGGAACTGGATTATAAAAAAGAGGAAGAAGAAAAATTTATACTTCCTCCCGTTGAATTAATAGACAATTTATATCAAATGTCCATGGGAAGTAATTTCAGGCTTATAAGACAGGAACTGGAGAGGATTAAAGATTTAAATCAAGACTATATGGCTTTTTACAGAAAAGTTAAAGAACTGTCCGATGGTTTCGAGATAGAGAATATGAGAATTTTGCTGGAGAAATATCTGGAGGAAGTAAAATGAGAAATAATATTATTGAAGGTTCAAAAATTTTGATTATTGACGATCAACCCGGGAATTTAGCCATATTGTTTGATTATCTGGATAAGTTTAATGCCGAGATTATTCTGGCACAGAACACCGAAATTGCTATAAAAATTGCTGAGAATAAAAAACCTGATATTATCCTCCTTGATATTATAATGCCTGAAATGAATGGTTTTGAAGTCTGTAAAAAGCTAAAGGAACACGTAAAAACAAAGGATATTCCAGTAATTTTCATGAGTGCTCTCAATGATACTGATAGTATTGTAAAGGGATTTAATGCCGGAGGTGTGGATTATATAGTAAAACCTGTACGTCAGGAAGAAGTAATAGCCAGAATTACAAACCATTTAAAGATGCTTCGTGCAGAACAGGAGATCAGAGAAAAGGCAAAACATGATTGTATGACCATTATGGCAGGAGGAATATGTCATAATTTTAACAATATCCTTATGGGAATAATGGGACGTGCAGAACTCAGTCTGCTGGATCTTCCCGAAGATTCGTCTATGGCATATAATAATCGGATTATTGTAAATCTCTGTGAACGTGTATCCGGTATAACTAAAAAAATACTTGATTATTCAGGACATGGCAAATGTATAAAGGAAAAAACCGATCTTTCTATACTGGTTAAAGATATATCGGAATTATTGAAACTATATATTTCTAAAAATATATTATTAAAATACGATTTACAGTCGGATCTTCCGGTAATTCAGATTGACAGGGATCTTGTAAGCCAGAGCCTTATAAATCTTGTTACCAATTCCTCCGAAGCTATCGGAGACAATGAAGGGACTATTACCGTAAAAACAGGTTCCATGGTGTGTAACAGAGAATACCTGTCGTCATGTCATATTAAAGGAGACCACAGAGAAGGACTTTCTGTATATCTGGAAGTAAAAGATACAGGATGCGGTATAGAAGAAGGTAATCTGAATAAGATTTTCGATCCCTTTTTCAGTACAAAATTTACCGGCAGAGGTCTCGGACTTGCCGCTCTTTATGGAATTATGAAAAGTCATAAAGGAACAATAAAAGTAGAAAGTAAGGCAGGAAAAGGAACATCTATAAAAATACTTTTCCCCGTTGAATAATTATTTTCTGTCATGATTTAACCACACGGTAAGCTGCGGGAAAGCGATGAAAATGCCTTTCGAGTAAAATTCATTCTTTATTCTTAAAAAGAGTTCTCTCTTCATCTGCCACTGTTCGCTCGGCGCTGTTTTAAGGAGCATACGGAGTTTCACCGACGATTCAGCCAGTTCATTTACTCCAAGCATTACAGGATCTTCAAGTATTTTCTCAGGATGATCTTCTTTCAATTTCTTTCCTGTTTCAATCATAATATCCATAGCATGCTTCAGATCAGTATCATAGGCGACACCTACGATTAAATCAATCTGGCTCCACGTGGAAGAGAAATTTTCCACGGCACGGATAGAAGAATTTGGTATAGTAATAAGACTTCCTCCCATATCGCGAATTCTGGTAACTCTCATATTAAAATCCTCTACTGTTCCCGTAAAATTACCAGATCTGATAACATCTCCTATGGCAAACTGATCCTCTAAGACAATAAAAATTCCTGCTATAACATCTTTAAGGAGATCCTGTGCGGCAAGACCGAGTCCTACACCGATAATTCCGGCTCCTGCAAGGCCTGTGGCAAGATCTACATGGAGTGATTTAAGGAAAATAAAGCCTCCGATAATATAAAGGACTGCTCTGAAAAACATAGCAATAATCAGTTTATACATAGTAAGCCTGTGTACTGCCCTTGCATCTTTTATTATTTCAGTGCCTCTGAGTTTCTCCGTAAGCTCAAAGTAATGTTTTATAAACATATCCAGCGGTTTTGTAACTGTATTAATTATTACAAGTATAATGGTCAGTGTCAGAATTGGATTTAAAATATAATCTGAAATACCTTTCCCCCAGGAACGGATTGCGGGAAAAACCCAGAATATATAAGAAATAACCAGAAGCCATATAAGAAATATCATCAAATATGCAGGTCTTTTAAGCAATCTGTGCCATAGAATAAAAACGAATACAGTCAGTAAAATCCCTGTAATAACTGCTATTAAAGAACGTTTGAAGGCTTCTTTACCATAACTTTCGCTTTTTTCCTTCATGGCTGTCTCCAGACCCTGTTCCAGTTCATCACGCCACAGGGCAGCAAGCTGGCTTACAGAGGTTTTGTTATAAGAAGCATCGTTATTTGTGATAGAAATAAGGTATACTCCTTCACTTTCAAGGACAGGTGTACCGTCAACAGTATTGACTTTAACAAGGGGAATTGTTTTCGTCCTCTCCAGTACTTCTTCGAGCCTTTTCTCAAGTATATATGCTCTTTCCGAGGCACCGAGTCCTGAATCTGAATAGATTTTCATAAGAGGTCTGTAATAAAGCATAACAGTTGCTTCGTCAATTATCCGGGTGGCAGAAGGTAAAGGAGTAGACGCATCAGGCATCTTAGTCGATACAGGCAGAGGAGGTAAAAGAACAAGAGGTGTTTTAGTGGCATAAGGTTTTGAAGA
>CALARM010000679.1 GCA_937888925.1 uncultured Synergistia bacterium
TGGGAGACGGAAATTTTATTCATGCTTCATCAAGCAAAGGAGTTACAGTAAGTTCTATAAACGGTGATTATTATAAATGCCGTTATTTAGGAGGTGGGAGAATTAAGGAAATAGTAAGTGACAGACCGGTCAATAACAGACAGTAACAGGAGCCTTTTCTCGCGTAACGCGTCACGAGTCACGCCTTACGATTCTTAATAAAAATTTTAAGGAGGAACACTTATGAAAACCTGGCAGAAGGTTGCTATTGGCGTTGGAATATTTCTTGTTGTAGCGTGTTTAATTACAGCTATCATTGGAGGTATAGGAGCTTATTATGCATACAAAAGCGGCAAAGGACTGGTTGACGGTTTTACCAGTCCCGAGGCAAAACTGGCAAAAGCAAAGGAAATATGTGATTTTACATTACCGGCAGGTTATGACATAACATTTGCCATGGACCTTATGGGTATGAAAATGGCGATGATAAACTATACTTCCACACAGCAAATGATCATACTCATGCAGTTACCGAAGGGGAGTCAGATTTCCACGAAAGAATTTAAAAAAGAACTGGAAAAAGGTTCAAAAGAAGAACTACTCCAGAAGATTAATCAGGGAAATTCAAATTCAAAAGTAAAGGAAATAAAAGAAATAGGCTCTCTTACCGTTAACAGCCATACAATTCCTTACTGTAAAGCAGTGTTTGAAAGTAACAACGGCAAAGAATCCGATGGTATAATTGCCAATTACGAATGTCCTGAAGGAGGAAGAAATTTCCTCATAATGGCTATGGCAGAAGAAGGAAAATATGATGAAAAAATTACAGAAAATTTTTTAAAGAATTTAAAATGTCATTAATATCTATACTTTCGCACTTTTTCATAATTTCCTTATTTTTACTGGCTTTATAGTTAAATAGGTTTGGGGTTCTGGGTTTTGGGTTTTAATCTTCCTAACCCAACACCTAACACCTGACACCTAAAAATTGAATAGATTATTTTTTTACAGTTTTTAAAATCTGCAAAAGTATAGTATATTAAAAATTTTTTTATAACCATATCCGGTATTTACAATTTTCAAAAACAAGTGATATGAGTGTAGGAAGAATTTTTTATATTTTATATCTGGAGGTACCATGTATGTCAATACAATCAGTAAACCAGGGAGCTTATACAACAGTGAAAATAGAAAAATGGGGTAAAGCCAATAAAGGTGGTAATACTTCCGTATGGGGTTCACTGCGTAATGCAGGTTACTCTGATAAAGAAATAGCGGAGCAGAATCTGGTTCAGAAGGTTGCAAAGGAAAATAATCTGAAAGATGCAAATGTAGTTCATGCAGGACAGGAATTACATATTCCCATGAAAATAAAAGACAAAAGAGAAGCCGGAGATGCCACTCCACCTAAATCAGATCCTGCTAATTCCCATAGCTTTGTACAGATACAGTCAGGCTATTCAAAGAGTATAACAGGAGAGAAAGCAGGATACGGTCATGGCCAGGAAGGACACGGACCGGAAGCAGGGCATGGAGAAGGAGGACATCACAGAGTAGAGACAGGAGTATCAGGCTCTTTTAAAAGCGGCCATATAGAAGGAGAAGGCGAGGCAAGGGCCGAGGCAGGTGCTCATGCAGAAAGTAAATCCCACTCAGAATTCAAATCAGACAGTCATGGTGCAGAATTTAAAGGTGAGGCTGAAGCAAAAGCCGAAGCTGAAGCAAAAGCTGAAGCAAAAGGCAAAATAAAAGTCGGAGAAGATGTAGAACTTTCCGGGGAAGCCCTTGCTGAAGCGAAAGCAAAGGCTGAAGCAAAAGCAGGAACTGAAGTAGAATTAACAGGAGATAAATTCAGGGCTTCTGCAGAGGCTGAAGCAAAAGCCGAAGCCGAGGCAAAGGTTGAAGCAGGAGGCACGCTCAGAGTCGGTCATAATGAAATCGGAGGGAAAGCCGATGGGAGAGCAAAAGCTGAAGCTGAAGCAAAAGCCGGTGCAGAGTTTGAAGTAAGTAAAGACAGGGTTGCCATGGGAGCCGGAGCAGGGGCAAAGGCAGAAGCAGATCTGTCTGTAGGTGCGGAAGGAGAAATAAAAACAAAAGAAGGACATATAAAAGGCGGAGTGAGAACAGGTCTGGAAGCAAAAGCAGATGCAGAGGCAAGCGGCAAAATTGATATAAGGAAAGACAGTGCAGAAATAAAAGGCAGACTTGGTGCCCTTGCAGATGCAGGAGAATACGTAAGGGTTACAGGAGAAGCAAAAACGAAAGCCGGAAGCGGTGCAACATTTGATGTTAAAGGCGGAGAAGGCATAGGAGCAATGGCAGGGGGAGATCTCAAGGTTGATAAAACAGGGATCCATGCAGAACTGGAACTCGGTGCAAAACTTGCCCTTGGAGGACAGATTAAAGTAGGTGTGGACTTCAAGTATGAAGATATGAAGAAACCTGAATTCATGTTAGGTTCGGCCATAGGCGGACCTATAGGCGGTGTTGCTGCAGTAATGGCAAGACCTGCAGTAGAAAAAGCAGGTGAAGTAATATCTGACGGAGCAAAAGCAGTGGGAAATTTTGCAGTTGATGCGGGGAAAACCATTGCAAACGGTGCTTCTGCAGCCTATGATGCCACTGCAAATGCCATAAGCGGAACTGCAGGTGCAATAGCAGACGGAGCAAAGAGCCTGTGGGATAAACTCTGGTAGCGATCTGAAGTATAAAAAAAGGGGCTTGAAGCCCCTTTTTTTTATTATAATTCTTTCAAAATATCAGTAAGAAGATCTATACCAAATTCTACTGTATCCACACCAATCCTTTCATCATTTCCATGAGCCGTATCGCATTCTTCCGGAGAATATTTGCATGATTCAAATCCATAGGTAACTATACCGAGAGGGCGATAGAAAGTGCTGTCTGTAGAGCTTAAAAGAATTGAGGGTATAAGAGGTACATTATCCCCTCTTTTCTCCATACATTTCTTTAAAGCCACTGAAAATTCATTGTTCCATGGAGAAGAGGTAGAACTGGCATAATCCTCTATGTTAATCTTTACACTGTCATCACGTATAATTTCTTTTAATTCTTCTATAAATTTATCCCTGTCCACTCCGGGAAGTAATCTGCAGTCAAGAGATATGGATGCTTCATTCGGTATGGTATTAATCTTTTCACTTCCTTCAAGACAGGTTATTGATATGGTATTTCTCAGACATGCATTGATTTCAGGAACCTTTGCAATCTCGTGAAGAAAGATTTTATTGTTAAGAGACGTATAGAAATCGCCGGTATATCCCGGTATTCTGGTAATATCCCTGTTTGTAAGAAGTAATTTTATATATTCCTTTAATTCAGGAATTATAATAAATTCAGATTTATAATCCAGCAACCTGTTCGCCGCTCTTATGGCACGGTTTACGGAAGAATCTTCAACAGGTATTGAACCATGACCGGGAGTGCCTGTAAAGGTGAGAGTCAGCCACAGAGGTGCCTTCTCCCCTATTGTTACCATATAATATAAAATATTTCCTTTATTATCTGTTACCGCATAGCCCCCTTCATCGAGTAAAAATTCCGCTCCTTTTATAAGGTCAGATTTGTTTTCCACCATCCATCTTGAGCCGAGAGAACCTACTTCTTCATCAGAAACGGCAAGTAACATAATATCTCTTTTAAGAGGAATATTCTTTCTTTTCAGATTTATTACTGTCATAAGGTCAATAATACCTTTGGCTTTCATATCCACTGCCCCTCTGCCATAAATTTTCCCGTCTACTATTTCTCCTGAAAAAGGAGGAACAGTCCAGTATTCGGCATCTGCAGGGACAACATCCATATGATGGAG